>JAJRWN010000050.1 GCA_024276745.1 Bacteroidota bacterium | reverse complement strand
TCCAATACCAAACTGATTTTCATCAAATACTTTAAAACCTCCGGCAGGAATGATAGTTCCATTAGGAATTTTATACTTTTCCGGAATATTTTTATTATCCGTCAGCCACCAGTTGCTGATATCGACCGCTGAAGCAGTAGGATTAAAAATTTCTATAGAATCGACCCCCGGTAATGCCGGATTTGTTACAATTTCATTAATAATCACATCGGGAAATACAGGTGGTACAGGATCATCGGCTCCGGGAGAACCGCCAATATTAGCACTGCTGCGCCATAAACTGGCTTTATTCTGAGAGCCAATAGGATTCATGTTTAGTGGTACCAAGGAAAATCCGTTTCCATCGGGTAAAACCGGCCAGGGATTGTTATCGTTGTATTTAAAAGCTATAAAAGTATCGATTCCTACCGATGCTTTAAGCCATTCGCCACCATTAGACAATGATCCGGTATAAGTACCGGTTACGCTTACCGTAGGATATTTGACAGCAAATTCAACAGGATTTGAAACCAATACCACAAAGGTTCCGGGGGCCATTGAAAAGCCTGTTGGAGCAGCCCACTGAATACCTATTGAAAAGTTAAATCCACTCAGATTTACGGTAGTGCTTCCTGTATTCTTTAATTCTATAAATTCGTATGCACTACCGGGAGTAATTCCGTTACCCGGTGCATTATACATTATTTCAGTTACTTTTATATCGGTATAAGCAGCAAAAACAGATATCATGGTAGATATAGCAATCAGCAATAGAAAAATTCTCTTAAACATATATTTTGATTTAATGGTATCAGCTCTTTGATGGTAGATTAATAATAAGAAAAGCAGACGATAAATTGACCATACAAAAATAGTCCAAATATCAATGTTAAAAGGATATCCAGACTTAAAGAACACTTAAATATTAAAACAGTGAATACGCAGTTGATGCAAATAATGTTTCCGGCAATTCAGGATGATATTCTGATGAGGATGTGTGGAAAGTATTGCTACAATTAATCTCAATTGTTTAGCTTTGACATAAATCTTAAAACTCACTGATTATGAATCGTACTAAATTCCACTCAACTATTGCAAAACGAATATATTTTTTTAGTTTAATAATATTTTTAATTACTATGAATTTAAGCGCACAATTTCCGGCCTATGTTACTAATATTGAATCTAAACCGGACGCAACGGTAGAGATACAAGGCAATTTGGATCAGGGACGGACTTTAGATGATTTCTCATGGGCATGGAGTAGCCAAAACGCATGTTTTCCGGGTACTCAGGCCAAGAAGTTTAGCGGTAATCATGTTTTTTATGCTGCAACGCTACCTCCTCACGCTATACTCACGGTTACGCTTGTACCCAAAGATAAACACGCCAATATGAGTCTGTACGGATACCAAATAGGAAGCACTACTTACAGTATGGTACCTGAACTGGCATCTTGTGTAAGTTGCGAGGCTGATTATAAATGGGATTACCCACATCGGGGTCAAAAACAAGATCATACTCGTTCGATAAAATTCAATGCAATACAAAATCCTTACAATGTGGTTATCGGTGTTGCAGGAGCAGAAGAATTGAAAACCGGTGATTATACCCTCTATTTCAGTATGGAGGGAGGTAGTGTTGATAATAGCGTACAGCAAGAGGTACAAGTACACAAGATTGAATGCGCAAAGGGCAATAGCACAAGCATCTCGGGAAATTTATCAGAAGGAGTCCTTATTCATGATTTATCGTGGGCATGGAGTAGTCAGAATGCATGTTTTCCGGGTACACAAGCCGAAAAGTTTAGAGGTAAGCATGTCATTTACACTACGGAAATACCAGCCTATTCCGTAATGACCATTAAAGTAATTCCTGCCAATAGAAGAAATAATTTTAGCATCTATGCATATGAAATAGCCGTTAACGGAAACCGGATTGTTCCTGATTTACCTTCTTGTGTCACCTGTGAGGCAGATTATAAATGGGATTATCCGCATAGAAATCAGAAACAAGACCATACCCGTTCGGTAAAGCTTAATGCAATCAATCATCCCTATCAGGTGGTCATTGGAGTGGCAGGAGCCGAAGGGCTTGTTGAAGGAGAATATACCCTGGAGATAAGTATAAGTGATCGATAACAGAGGCAGGCTATATGAATTCATTGAGCAGTGCATTTAATGGTATCCAAAGTATCGGCAGATAATGGATTCATATAAACGAATAACAGAAGAAGCTTCAAAATACCGGCATCTTGAAAGAATGTCGATTGCTGAAATATTATATAACATAAACCGGGAAGATCAAACGGTTTCGGCTGCTGTAGCAACGCAAATCCCGGTGATAGAACAACTCGTCAGCTGCTGTGAAGACAAGATATTATCGGGAGGTCGCTTATTTTATTTAGGAAGTGGCACCAGTGGCCGCTTAGGTATTGTGGATGCATCAGAATGCCCGCCCACATTTGGAGTACCCGACAATATCATCATAGGTTTAATTGCCGGAGGTGATGCGGCTATCAGAAAAGCCGTAGAATTTGCCGAAGACGATTGGGATCAGGGATGGAAAGATTTGCTTGAATATTCGGTAAGCATCAAAGATGTGGTAGTAGGAATAGCCGCTTCAGGTAGTACTCCTTACGTGGTAGGAGCCCTGAAACATTGCCACGAGGCCGGTATTATTACTGCTTGCATAACCAATAATCCCGGTGCACCGATAAGTCAATATGCAGATTATGCCATAGAATTGAATGTAGGGCCTGAATTTATTAGCGGTAGCACAAGAATGAAATCAGGCACATCACAAAAACTTACTTTGAATATGATTAGCACTGCACTTATGATCAGGCTTGGTAGAGTGCATGACAATAGAATGGTAGATATGCAACTAAGCAATAACAAACTTGTAGAAAGAGGCATTAAAATGGTTCAGGAAAACAAGCAATGCAGCTATCAGGAAGCAAAGGAATTATTGCATCGATACGGAAGTGTAAGAAAAGCATGCGAATTGAAAAAAAATTAAAGGATTAAGAACAAAAAACGGATACTATCACGTTAGTAATTCATGCATCATATTGAACCTTGTTTTACCTGGCGCGATTACTACCGGGCCGAAGATGATTTAAATTCTCCTTTTTTTAATCGGGAATATAGCGAATTCACCCTGAGCAATCGCATCTATGACCGGTATATTCATCCACAATGGGACGATTTTGGATCGCCAACTTTATATCTTAAAATTCTTTATACTGACTACGTCAAAGGCTTTACAATTATCGAATTTCTGGGTGAATGGAACGATTGCATCAATAACGATATCATGTTCTTATGGGAAGAAATTATAAAAAGTTTAATCTCAAAAGGAATTTTTCGATTTATTTTATTAGGTGAAAATGTATTGAATTTTCATTATTCTGATGACAGTTATTATGAAGCATGGAAAGAAGAACTTGTTGAGGAAGACGGATGGATAGTAGCACTGAATTTCAGAAAACATGTTATCGAAGAAATGCAGATTGCGGGTATTGACAAGTACATTTTCATGGGTGACCATTGGGAATTGCCATTATGGAGAACCCTGGAACCTGTACACGTATTTTTGCACGTAGAATCATCCTGGCTGAAAGTACTGGGTATGGCTAAAAAAATAAAACCGGCCTAATCAGACCGGTTTTAATTTTTGGAAAAATTATTAAAATGCTTTATGCTACATTTCTTAATTGTTCAATTTCGCCTCCAAGAAAGGTAACCAGGGACTCTATATACTTATCGATGTATGCAACCATCCCGGAAATTTCATTAGAAGCAGGTTTCTCCTGACAAGTATGCTCTAGCCAATCAATAACTTGCAATAAGTCGTGATCACCCAGAATATTTAAGGTTGATTTTAATTTATGTGCAACTTTGCTTAAAGTATCAAAATCTGCTGCATCCAATAATTCCTTCATTGAACGGGCTGCTGCAGGTGCATTCTCTAAAATCAATTCAATTATTTCAACCATAAAATCTGCATCGTTGCCGGATAATTCTTTAAGTTGATTTAAATCAATATTTAAGCTTGGGGTCGATTGATTTGCCCCAGCCTTATTCATGTGGGGATTCATGTTGTTCATAATCTTCAATTTGGGGTTAGGTAATAATACTTTCCTCTCGTTGTTCATTCAATTTATCCTTAAACCAATTGCAAAAAGCAATACAGGTATCGAATAAAAAATAATACGGAGATTAACGCAAAAGGTTGTAATAAATACACACCTTTTATTTTGTAAACAATAAAGTATTATATTGCCAAATCGTTAATAATTATAAAATAATCAGCTGATTTGCATAAATTGATTAGATTGTTGAGAAATAAGGAAATAATTTGAAACCTTGCATGCAATAAAACGATAAAAAACGATAAAATAAAACAATAAAAACAAGGATATATGGGGGGTCAATTCATCAGCCGGATATTTGTTATAGAAGACGATGTTGTTTTCGGAAGAATTATTCAGAAAAAATTAGAAGAAAACCCAAATTATGATGTCACGGTATTTCAATCAGGTGAATCATTTTTTGAACATCTGAATGAAAATCCGGATATTGTAACTTTAGATTATAATCTACCCGGATTATCGGGTACGGAAATTCTAAAGAAAATAAAAGAATACAATCCGGACATCCAAACCATTGTGGTTAGTGGTCAACAATCGGCCGAAATTGTGGTAGAAGCCTATAAGCTGGGAGCAAACAATTATATAATCAAAAATGAAAATACACTGGTAGAATTAGAAAACAGTGTGAGGAACCTTAGCATGAATACTGATTTGAGAAAAGAATTGGAACAGCTAAGGAATCAGGTTGTAGATCGCGAAAAATATTTGGAGATTATCGGAGAGAGTCCGGCCATTATGAAAGTATTGCGTTTGATTCAAAAAGTTGTAAACAATAATATTTTGGTTATGATTACCGGTGAAAGTGGTACCGGAAAAGAAGTTACCGCTCAAACCATACATTATAATTCACCCAGAAAAAGGAAATCTTTTGTACCGGTAAACGTAGCAGCGATACCGAACGATTTGATTGAAAGCGAATTATTCGGACATGAAAAGGGTGCTTTCACAGGTGCGGTAGGCAGAAGAATTGGCAAGTTTGAAGAAGCAAACGGAGGTACCATTTTGCTCGATGAAATTGGAGAGATGGAATTAGATATGCAAACCAAACTATTACGGGTGCTACAGGAAGGTAAAATATCAAGACTGGGAAGCAATAAGGAAATAAAACTTGATGTGCGGGTCATTGCCGCCACCAATAAACAGCTTGGTAAATTGGTAAAAGAGGGAAAATTCAGGGAAGACCTTTATTATAGATTGCAAGGATTTCTGATTCATTTGCCCCCACTGCGCGAACGAGGCAATGATGTTGTATTGTTGGCCAATACTTTTCTAAAACGTTTTATTGAAAATAATAAAATGAAACCGCTGAATTTTTCGAAAGATGCCATTCGTGAATTGTTAAGCCATTCGTGGCCGGGTAATATTCGTGAATTAAAATCGGTAGTGGAAAGAGCCGCACTGATATGCGATAGCGATCAAATAGAAGCATCTGATCTTATATTTTCGGAAGACATCAGATAAATAGTTTGATAAAAATATAAACAGAAAAAATGCCGGTTCTTGCAAACCGGCATTTTTTTCAAACCATCATTCTATGAAACATTATCTAATCAAACTAATTTTTCATCATTCTTTTGGTTTCCAACAATTTGTGATCCATTAATAGATTTACAAAATAGACTCCTGCCGGCAATTGTTGACGATCTTCAAAGCGATAGGTATTTTGCCCATAATCGACCTGAAAGGCATCGCTGTGAACCAATTGACCGTTCATATTCATTATTTCCACTTCCATCAATCCGGTATTCATGCTGTTAAATGAAAGGGCAAATTCAGTATTAAACGGATTAGGACCGATTGTTAAATTATCAATCAGCGCATTGGTACTTAAATTATCCTCAAAACTTACGGCAAGCATAGGAAAATACTCATATTGACCATTAAAATCGGTTTGTTTCAATCGATAGTAACTGGTTCCCGGCAATGGATTATCATCGACCGCTGAATAAGATTTGGCTTCTGTACTTGTACCGGCACCCTGCACTTCGGTAACGGGTTCAAAAGTTTGTCCGTCTGCACTTCTTTCAATAGTGAAGAAGTCATTGTTAATTTCTTCGGCAGTAACCCAATTCAATTCCACTACATCTACATTTTTTTGTACATCAAAGCTCAATAATTTAATGGGCAGTGCATTACCACCTCCGTTAGAACCTATGGTAAAATTGCCAAAACTGCTCTGTGCAGAAAATGTACGCATTGTTCCGGTTGTTGAATTTCCGCTTAAAACCCGAGTGCCAGTACTGGTCCATTGGCTTCCATTCCAACGGGCAATGATTAGGCTTGAGGTATCAGAAATTCCATGTCCGGTCGAGCTGGTCCATTTCAAAGTTACATTTACCTGATCGGAACCGGCAGTTTGCTGAAGCGACCAATATTCCAATTTACTAATATTATTTACACCATTTCCCAAAGCAGAGCTATTGGCGGGTGCCTGGAAGAAATATTGTGCTTGAAAAGCAGAGGTAGCACCGGCCGGGGCACTTATAGAAATAGGTGCATACACACCACCACTTCCTAAAGGAAATTCAAAGGCAGTATTTCCGATTTTCTTTACCGCCCCTTCAATATATGAATTAGCTCCGGAATTGATGATACTGCCTCCGGTATCAATGACCAACAAATTGCCGGCATTGGTTTGTAAAATACCGGAAGTAAGATCTAATTGGTTATTGATGGTCATTGTACCCGACAAGATGATGCCCGGAACTCCCGTAGTAGAATTATTTAGTTTAACGATATTGTAGAAAATACCATCTGAACCATTGCCTGTTTCAGTGGCTAAAGTTTGAGGTACACTACCATTTAAAACTAATTCTGAATTTGAAGTAAATTCGAGCTTGCCGAAAGCAGTGTTGGTTTTTATCAGATTACCACCAAGCTGAAAAACAGCCGAATGATCAAATTTCATATGTACTTTATTATCTGATGTTGCTGTTAATGTGAGGCTTCCGGCAACATTCAATTGTGAGCTATTATCATACTTATGATAAATCTTAGTACCACCAGTATGATTAAGTGTCATATTACCGTTCACCGTGAGCACTGCAGAATTTTTTACTTCAAGCTTGGTATCCTTGGCACTGCCGGCTGTAGAATTCCAAATAAAATTGGCTCCAACGGATAAAGTTGCTGAGTTTTCCAGTTTTACATTAAAATCTTTAGAACCGCCATTTCGGTTTACCACAAAATTGCCCCCAATACTTAGGGATTGCGTATTTTTCACTTTTACCGTACCTTTCTTATCTTGACCGTTATTGGCAAAAGTAGCACTACCTGCAACATTCAAATTACCATTTTCGATACTTAGTTCAGTATCGTTATTATTCACGTCTATGCTAAGAGAAGCACAAGCTTGATTTTGCTTTACTTTTACTTTTTTACCACTAATCACTACCGGATTAGCCAGATGAGGAATTCCATTACCTCCATTATCTTCGTTTTCATTTCCTTCCTCCGAAATATCCCAGGTATCTTCTTTATTCCAGTCTCCATCTTTAGCTGCATAATAAATCACAGCACTAACGTTGCTAAAAGCCAGGGTAAATGTACCGGTATCGGAAACATTACTTCCATTATCTACCGATATATAATACCAATTGTTTACCGTTAGTTGATTATAAGTGATACTAAGATCATCGTTTGGTGAGGAAGAAGCATCGCAAGCTAATACAGTACCGGAAGAATCGAATAATGCCAACTGACCATTTTTCAAAGTACCTTCCGTTCCACCTGTTTTCATAGTAATACCTACGGTATCGAAAATAGCTTTAAAACGAAACCATACATTATTATTGGGTCCTGAATTCCAACAGGAAGGAGCCGTTCCGTCAGCGGTAGCCCCGGCAGTAGAATAAGCGGCAAGATCAGACTGCCAGTTGTCATAATCGCTTAAAACCACAGCAGAGGCTTTACTATCCTGAGTACTTCCGTTGGCTAAAGCCGATTTGTTATTACTTAAATTGCTGTATATAAATACTATAGCAAAGATGGCTAAAGTAATTGAGCTGAATGCAGCTATATACTTTAAGCGGTTATTCAGTTTGTTTTTTACTGAATTGTTCGGGGTAAGGTTTAATCTTTGATTCATAATAGTAGGGGTTTTATTGCTTTATTAATTTAATACTAACCGGTGTTTCATGCGCTTGTTCAATTTGTAGAATATAAGTACCTGATTCAAGATCATTAGTATCGTCAAAAGCGAATTGATTTAAACCGGGAACAGCTTGTTGAGTAGTTTGCATAATCAAACGGCCTTGTAAATCATACATCGTGATATGCACAATACCCGATATAGCGGGTGTATATTCTATTTTAAATTGAGTGGTGAATGGATTTGGCCCTACACTGGAAATGTGTAGTGCTTGCCTTGTTATTTCAATATTAACCGCAACAGGTGCAAAATATTCAAATGCACCATTGAGGTCGGTTTGCTTCAGTCGATAATAAGAAATACCTTCGAGTGGATGTTCATCTATATAGGTATAATCATTCAAAGAAGAACTATTACCGGCTCCATTTACAGTAGCAATTTCTTCAAAAGCAATACCGTCAACACTTCTTTCGAGAGTAAAATAGTCGTTATTCTTTTCTGATGCTGTTTGCCAGCTTAATTTCACCTTTTTATCACCAAGCACTTCTGCATTGAATGTAATCAGTTCTACAGGCAAGGCCCCACCCATGGATATTGAGCGAATCAGTAAATTATCAAGAGCCGTATTATTGCTACCATTACCATTTAGCTTGTCGCCAATGGTTACATCTCCGGCTCCTGCATAATATAATTTATCACCGGGTGTTCCCACATTCATCCATTGTACAACAGAATCCACTAATACTTCCCCAATACCCGAACCGGGATCGTAAATAAACATATATTTTCTAAAAATGTTGTCGTTTGGTATGGTATAGATATTGTTTTTTGAAATAGTAATAACATTGCCAGTTGCATCGATTACTTTATATTTTATTTTTAACTTGCCATTTTCAAATTCAAATTTCAGATATCCACCCCGTTTTATAAAAGCAGCTTTCGTTTCATCTCTTTGATAGTCTACACTAAATTCAATACCATCGACATTAAATATATTTCCGGGCAATTTCATTTTAACATCTTTCTTTGGAAGACCCGGATTAAGGCCTTTTCCGGTTGGTCCGGGTCCGAGTACTGCAGAACTGCTTATTGAAATGGCATTTGGTCCAACCAAAGCTATACCGGGGCCGGTTTCCCAATCAAACTGAGAAATTACTGTAGTAATACCGGCAGCATGCATTTTTTTACTTTTTCCGAGATTCAATATTAACAGTATAGCTGCCATAATTAGAAAAGCAGAACCACTAATTAGAATAATCATTAAGCGGTGGCTTAATTTCAATTTAGATTTCAGCTTAAAATCACTCTTTGTTTGCATGTCCAATGATTTTTAGTTTGCTCAATACACCTGTATGATGAATGGCAGAAAAGCTTGATGCAGATACACATACGACAGAACGAATCTGATGTAACATTGCTGCCAGACAGGTTGGAGCACTAAAGTTGTCTTTATTACTAATATGCCGGTTTCCTCTTGATCGAATCATAATGCCTAGTTATTTAGTTAATCCCTTTCCTAATAACATTAACCAATAACCAGAGCCGATGGGGTAGAACGCAACGTTTGGCAACATCGGTTCGCTGGATGGACACTATTACGACATTAGACTGTAAAAGTTACACACAGTAATTATTAAACTGCCAAACAAAAATTAGGACTATTCCTACATGATTAGCCCCTAACTAATTGAATCAATTACAGTATAAGTTGTAAAACAAGTTCAATCTATTTTACTAATTCCCCAATAAAATGGTAAAAACGGTCTTTCAGCACTCAGCTTCTGATAAATATAAAGTGCTTTACAGGGCACTTCTTTTGTTTGCATTAATTTGGATGCCCCTTTTCGGCATTCTTTTCCGTTGGCGATATCCGGGAGTTGTCGAACCCTTTACAGACCGTTTAATTGTAATGGCATTATTTGCTGTTGGATTTGCATTATCCTATACCAAGTTTGGGAAAAGCCATTTGAAATTAATTGCTTATTTGGTTGCATACGTTCTTGCTGCACAAGCACTTTTTTCTCTACATAATAATCATTTTCAGATTCAGTATATATTGGTTATTATGCTTACTTTTTTGGCCGTAACACTGGTTTTTCAAAGTATCTGGGATATGGCTCTTTACCTGCTGTGTTGTAATATTGGTATAGGATACACCTTATATATTACACACGAACTTGCCTTTGAACCGGAATTTATTTATCTGACTTTTTTATTTTTCAGCGCAATATTATTTGCTGTTGGTTTTCTTAATATTCGGACACAACAGAAAATGCTCATGGATGAGAATTTTCTAAAAACCATTATCAATGAAACGGTTGATGCAATCTGTCTGGCCAATCCCGATGGTTTCATCATTGAATGCAATTCAAAAGCACTCACCATGTTCGAAGCCGATAGTTTTGAGGACATAAAAGGACGGCATATCGAAACCTTTATGAAAAGGAAATTTGATAAAAAGGAAAAGAAAACGATACAAAGATTGATTGACCAAGGCGGAATTTGGCGAAAGGAAGAAGAGATCAAAACATTAAATAATCATGTGTTTTATGGTGATGTAGCCATGAGTGTACTACGCAATCCAGGGCACGCACAATTTTCCATGATTAGAATTACCGATATATCAAAAACCAAAGAAAATGAACAAAAAATAAAAGAACAGTTAAACGAAAATCTGCGCTTGTTAAGCATACTCAATGCAGCTACAGATTTTATTGCTATGGCCAACGAACAAGGAAAAATGCTTTATATCAATCCTGCAGGCCGTACTATGATTGGCATTGATCCTGAAGAAGATATTAGCCAGATGTTTATTCCGGATATTATTGCAGATAGCGATATGGATTATATGATGAACAAAGTCATTCCTGAAACCATGGCCAATCAAGCCTGGCAAGGTGAATTACCGTTAAAGCATAAAACAGGAAAAGAAATTCCTGCCTGGATATCGGTTCAAACCAGCCTGGATGAATCAGGAAATATTCAATATTTCACGGCTATCATACGCGACATCAGCAAACAAAGAGAAAAAGATGAAGAATTAAGAAAACTATCAATAGCTATTGAACAAAGCCCTATATCGGTAGTTATTTCAGATTTGGAAGGTAAAATCGTATATGCAAATAACTTTTTTTACAAAATTACCGGATTTACACCTGAAGAAGTGATTGGGTCGGTACCAAAAGAATTGCAATCGGAAGAAAATGAACCTGAATTTTATGAAAATCTTTGGAATACCATTAAATCCGGAAAAACCTGGTCCGGTGAATTTTCGCATAAAAAGAAATCAGGGGAATTATACTGGGAGTCGGCTACCATTTCTCCCATTATTAATGAACAGGGAGATATTATCAGTTATGTAGCTATGAAAGAAGATATAACTGAGAAAAAACGTGTACAGAAACAACTTCAGTTATCCAAAGAATTTTCAGACGGAATATTATCGGCTATGAGCCAGGGAGTAGGTATTGTAAAACAAGACTCTACTATTTCGTATATGAATAAACCGTTGGAAAAATTATTTGGGTGGGATGCAATAGGTAAAAAATGCTATGATGTATATAAAAAAAACAAAAAACCTTGTTTTAACTGTCCTTTGAAAAAAGGTTTAAAAGTAGGAGAAACCGTTGTTACAGTTGCCGATGGAATAGTAGGTGATTTAACCCTGGAAATAACTCATACAGGCATGCATTTACCAAATGGAGAAAAAGCAATATTGGAAATATACCGGGATGTGACCCAAGAAAAAGAAGCGGAAAGGGCACTTCGAAAAGCTAAAGAAGCTGCTGAAGAAGCCGCACGGGCAAAGTCCGAATTTCTAGCCACCATGAGTCATGAAATAAGAACACCGATGAATGCCGTAATCGGTATGACCGGTTTATTATTCGAAACACCACTTAACGATGAACAAAAAGAATATACCGAAACGATAAGGTATAGCGGTGAAGCATTAATGTCGGTAATCAATGATATACTCGATTATTCAAAAATCGAATCGGGAAAAATGGAATTGGAAGAAACCGAATTTAGTTTAACGGATACGATTGAAGATATTTTTGATTTACTCTCATCAAAAGCTACAGAAAAAGGGCTTGAATTATTGTATGATTTAAACAATAATGTACCCGGTATGATAAAAAGTGACCTGACAAGAATTCGTCAAGTATTGGTCAATATCATAAATAATGCGTTAAAGTTTACGGAAAAAGGAGAAATACTCATTACGGTTAAAAGCATAAAAGAAACAGATCATGGGCATTTGCTTCAATTTGGTGTTAAAGACTCCGGTATTGGTATAGCCAAAGATAAAATTGAAAAAGTATTCCAATCCTTTTCACAAGCCGATTCATCTACAACCAGAAAATATGGTGGTACAGGTCTAGGCCTCACCATCAGTAAAAACCTGGTAGAACTGATGGGCGGAAAAATATGGATAGAAAGCGAACTGGGCAAAGGCACCTGTTTTTTCTTTACAATAGATGCAAAAAAAGCCCATGTAACCAATGGTAGCTCCAAATTATTATCGGTAAAAGGGCTTAAAGGGAAAATAGCTTTACTGATTGACGATAATCAAACAAATCTGAGAATACTCAAAAAACAATGTAAAAACTGGGGATTAAAAACCAAAGCCTATCAATACCCTGAAAAAGCACTCGAAACCATTAAAAAAGGCGAAAAATACGACATTGCAATCATCGATATGCAAATGCCAAAAATGGACGGAAAGCTACTCACTAAAGAAATAAGAAAAATATATGATAAAAAACAATTGCCGATTATCATGCTCACATCATTAGGTCGCTCTGTAGACGAAAAAGATGAAAGTCTATATTCTGCCTATATCAGTAAACCGGTCAGGCATGCTCAGCTTCACCGGCTTATAATTCATGAAATACTAAAATCAACAGACGACTCGATACAAAAAACATCTGACTCAGAATCAAATGACAAAGAGTTTATCAGAGAAAAATTAACTAGCATAAAAGGTCTTAAAATATTGCTGGCCGAAGATAATGCCATTAATCAAAAAGTTGCGTTACGCATGCTTGATAAATTAGGTTTTTTGGCAGACGTTGCCGGCAACGGTTTGGAAGTATTGGAAGAATTACAAATTAAAGATTACGATTTGATTTTTATGGATGTGCAAATGCCCGAAATGGATGGACTTGAAGCCAGCCGCAAGGTACATAAAATGTTTAAAGGCAGGGAAGAACAAAGGCCTAAGATTATTGCCATGACCGCCAATGCCATGAAAGAAGACCGTGATCGTTGTTTACAGGCCGGTATGGACGATTATATATCGAAACCCATTAAAATGGAAACAATAGAAAGTATATTGATAAAATGGTTTGTACCGGAAGCCTGATTTCAAAAGCCCGAACCTTGTATTATACATGCCTGTGAACCCATCATTATTTAACCGTAAATATAAATGCTTATGAAGTGTTTGCCCTGGAAAGAATCTGCGACATTTAGGTATTCCGTCTTCGGAACTGCCTTCGGTTTGCTCTTCCCGATTTTATCTTTGTTAATAGAAATAGCATTACATCACTTTAATTTCTCCTTTTTTATAATTATTCATATTTACAAAACCGTTCCGCTGATGTATATCATCAGCACAGCACCCATCATTTTGGGACTGCTCGCATATATGATTGGCAAAAAACAAGATGAATTGAAATGTTTTAATAAAAGCCTGGAAGATACGGTGAAAGAAAGAACACATAATCTGGAACAAAAAAATCAACTGCTTGCCAATGAAATCAATCATCGTAAAAAAGTAGAAACAGAATTATTGGAAGCTCGCAATACGGCTGAAAAAGCTTCGCAAGCCAAATCCAGTTTCTTATCAACCATGAGCCATGAAATCAGAACACCGATGAATGCTGTAATCGGTATGACCGGTTTACTGTTTGAAACAAATCTAAACGATGAACAAAAAGAATATGCCGAAACCATACGCTATAGTGGCGAAGCTTTATTATCAGTGATTAATGATATACTCGACTATTCAAAAATTGAATCGGGTAAACTGGAATTGGAAGAAACTGAGTTTAAGCTTACCGATACTATTGAAGATATATTTGATTTACTGTCCTCAAAAGCCAGCGAAAAAGGACTCGATTTGCTATACGATATACATCCTGACGTACCAATGATGATTAAATGTGACTTGACAAGGCTACGCCAAGTTTTTGTAAACCTGATCAACAATTCACTAAAGTTTACCGAGAAAGGAGAAATTTTAGTGACCGTAAAAGTGAATAAAACTTTCAAAACAGGACATTTGCTCCAAATAGAAGTAAAAGATTCGGGTATTGGCATAGCAAAAGATAAAATAGATCTGGTTTTTCAGTCATTCTCGCAAGCCGATTCATCGACAACCAGAAAATATGGCGGTACAGGGCTTGGACTCACTATCAGCAAAAACCTGGTAGAATTAATGGGGGGTACAATTTGGATTGAAAGCGAACTGGGAAAAGGT
The DNA here is from genome assembly GCA_024276745.1 of Bacteroidota bacterium. Classification (GTDB taxonomy): domain Bacteria; phylum Bacteroidota; class Bacteroidia; order Chitinophagales; family S012-47; genus JAJRWN01. The sequence continues at coordinate 4,598 of JAJRWN010000050.1, read as the reverse complement.
ACTTCTTTTTTCTTTACTGTAAAAACAGGTAAAGTTCGTTCTACCGGCAAAATACATGATGCATCACCGGAAAATCTAAAAGGGAAAAAAGCATTGCTCGTTGACGATAATGCCGTGAATATAAATATCCTGGAAAAGCAATGCCAGGGCTGGGGTCTTCAGTCAAAAGCTTTTGTTGATCCGCTACAAGCACTGGAGTCTATTCAACAAGGAGAACATTACGACATCGCTATTATCGATATGCAAATGCCCGGTATGGACGGCAGTAAACTGACTGCTGAAATAAGAAAGATACACAATAAGCAACAGCTTCCTGTTATCATGCTCACCTCATTAGGCCGGATGGAAAATGACAGCAGCATGGACTTATACTCTGCGTTTATCAGCAAACCCGTCAGACATGCTCAATTGCACAGATTGATTATCCATGAATTGCTAAAATCATCGGGAGAAACAGGAATATCCGAAGAAAAGGTTCAGGATAAAAAACAAACACCAAAAAAATCAGCCAAGCACCTGGTTAAAAACATCAATATACTTCTGGCCGAAGACAACGCTATTAATCAAAAAGTTGCATTACGAATGCTTGATAAATTAGGCTTTACCGCTGACGTAGCCGGCAATGGTTTGGAAGTATTGCAGGAAATGGAAATTAAAGATTACGATTTGATTTTTATGGATGTGCAAATGCCCGAAATGGATGGACTTGAAGCCAGCCGTAAGGTACATAAAATGTTTAAAGGCAGGGAAGAACAACGGCCTAAGATTATTGCCATGACCGCCAATGCCATGAAAGAAGACCGTGATCGTTGTTTACAGGCCGGTATGGACGATTATATTTCAAAACCGATTAAAATGGAAACCATTGAAAATATATTGATAAAATGGTTTGTCAATAAGGAACAAAAAAATACTTAATCAGGATTTTAATGCATCCGGTTTCCGGATTAATATTCTTCTTCGATCATAAATAATAATATTCTTGCTTTGCAAATCACGTAATATCGTGGTAACCGTTTGCCGGTTGGTAGCCGTAAGGTTAGCTATATCCTGATGTGTTAAGCCCAACCTTATTTCAATTTCATCGCCTACTTTCCGACCATGTTTCTCTGCCAGAATCTTTAAAAAAGAATGAACCCTGTGACTGGTTTTTTTAAACCACATCGTTTGTAATTTATTACGAACCCTGACCAGTTTTAATCCAATCAGCTTCGTAACTGCTAAATTCATCTTCGGATTTTGTTCCAATATTTTACTGAATTCTCCAACAGGTACTTTACAAAGCACACAATCTTCCATAGCTTCAGCTACTTCCTCTCTTTTGGCACCTTCGGTAAACAAAGACAACTCCCCAAATATCTCACCTGCACCCAATATTGAAAAAATAACCTCCCTGCCCTCCTCTACATATTTGGCAATCTTTACCCTGCCTTTTTTTAAAAAATATACAACATCCGATTCATCATATGGGAAATATATAAAATTCCCTTTCGGTACATCGCACATGCTTGAATTCTTATCTATATACTCTTTTTCGGATTTACTGAGTGTTTTCAGCAAATTAAAATTCTCCAGATACCAAATCTTCGACTTTTCTTCCATAAATTGCAAGTTACAAGCTATAAACCGTAATTAGTACAATATTTGTTCGTTTTAGCAAATAAAGCCGTAATAATTAATTTAAAATCATAACTATGAAATACCTGATATCTTCTATATTATTTGTTTTCATCTTTGCCACTTCTTCATGCATCATCCAAAATAATACACCACCTGATACTCCGATATGGTTAAAAAACAAAATAAGAAAACTTCGTCAACAGCCCGTTCAAAATCCTCCTGCATCAGTTTATGAATACAATTATAATGGTGATATTGTATTCTATTTCCCCGCTCAATGTTGTGATGTTTTTAGCGATTTATTGGATAAAAACGGTAATTTGATTTGTCATCCTGACGGAGGTATCACCGGTAGCGGTGACGGACAATGCAAGGATTTCTTTGAACAAGCCACCCTTCTTCAGTTAGTTTGGAAAGATAAGCGACACTGATACCCGTTTTAAATCTAGGCTATTAACTCCGCATTTTTAAAAATTGTCTTACTTTAGGTTTTCCTAAATTCAACGTATAATGATTCTTAATCGCCTAAAAGCTGGCTTATGGTCGATATTGGCCATTGCCTTTGTCATGCACTCGTGTAATACTAAAAAAAAGGAAAACAATACTCAAACAAATGCTGCTCAAACATCTTTTCGACTCATTTCCGAAAACGAAAGTGGTATCGATTTTACAAATCAATTAAGTGAAAACACCGACCTAAACTATTTTAATTATCAATATTTATACAATGGTGCAGGCGTAGCTGTTGGTGATATAAACGGAGATAATCTACCTGATATATTTTTTACCTCAAATCAGAAATCCAATCAATTATACCTCAACCAGGGCCATCTGCATTTCAGCAATATCACAACATCGGCCGGTGTATCAGGTCATCCGGGATGGACCACCGGATGCGCCATGCTCGATGTAAATCAAGACGGTTTGCTCGATATTTATGTATGCTATTCGGGCAACGGACCCAAAGCAGAAAGAAGCAATGAATTGTTTATCAATAATGGAGATAATACTTTCAGCGAATCGGCTGCTTCTTATGGCCTCGATGATCCAGGTTATTCTACACAAATATATCCTTTCGATTTCGACAAGGACGGTGATCTTGATTTATATCTTATAAACCATCGGACCGATTTTTATAATACCGGAAATGTACTTAATCCGGATTTATCACGAAATGGTAGCGAACTCAACAGCGATCATCTTTATCGCAACGACAATAATCATTTTATAAACATCACCCACCAAGCCGGCCTGGTAAACCGTTCCTTCGGGCTGAGCGCCACCATTATGGATTTCAATAATGATCATTGGCCAGATATTTATGTAGCCAATGATTTTGTAGAACCCGATTTGCTCTATATGAATAATCAAGACGGAACTTTTACCGAAAGCGGTAAACAAATAATGAAACATGTTTCTTTCTATGGCATGGGTTCCGATTATGGCGATATCAATAATGACGGTTTTGAAGATATGTATGTACTTGATATGGCACCCCCGGAACATACTAGAAGCAAAGCCGTGATGGCTTCGATGGATACCAAAGGTTTTTGGAATATGGTCGATTTCGGTTTCAATTATCAATACATGCTCAATACATTTCAATTAAACAATGGTAATGGTACTTTTAGTGAAATTGCTCAAATGGCGGGTATTTCGAAAACCGACTGGAGCTGGGCTCCACTGATGTTCGATGCCGATAATGACGGAAAGCTCGATATTTTTGTAAGCAATGGTATCTTAAAAGATGTAACCGATAATGATTTTAAAAACTGGCTGCAATCGGAAATTTCCGATAAGGGAAACCAGCTCAGTTTTGCCGATGTTATGGCAAAAATTCCCAGCACAAAAACAGCCAATTATTTATTTATCAACCGGGGAAAGCTGCAATTTGAAAATATCGCTCAAACATGCGGTCTGTCAAAAAAAGAAAATACAAACGGAGCCGCATGGGCCGATCTCGATTTAGATGGTGACCTCGATCTGGTAATGAATAATCTCGATATGCTGGCTTCAATCTATGAAAATAATGCCTCCGAAAACGGTAATAATTATCTTGAAATAAAACTTAAAGGCAGCAATCAGAATAAACTGGCTATTGGTACGGAAATTCAAATTCTGGATCATGATTTCACCCAACTTCGTCATCAATATATCAGCCGCGGGTATCAATCATCTGTCGATCCGGTCATTCATTTCGGATTAGGCCATAAATCCATTATCGACAGTCTGCTGATTACCTGGCCCAATGGCCAACAACAATTACTAACACAGATTGCGGCAAATCAAAGAATTGATCTTAACATAAATCAAGGAGAAGCTTTTACCGTTAAGGCAAAATCAAAACCTTGGATTACTCAAAGCAATATTCCCGGTCTTAACTTCACCCATCACGAAAATACCTATGATGATTTTTCCAAAGAATTGTTGCTTCCTCATAAAGAATCAGAAAATGGTCCTTTGATGAGTACCGGTGATGTAAATGCCGATGGTTTGGACGATATATTTATCGGTGGGGCTGCCGGACAAGCCGGTGCTTTGTTTACCGGTCAACAAAATGCTTCCTTTCAAAAAATTAATGGCCCATGGCAAAACGATAAAGCTTGCGAAGATCTGGGTTCCCTGTTTTTCGATGCCGATGGCGATGGTGATGAAGATCTCTATGTTTGCAGCGGAAGCAATGAATTTGACAGCAGCGATGCCCGTTTTCAAGATCGCTTATACCTCAATAACGGCAATGGCTCTTTTTCTAAAACTACCAATGCTTTACCTGTTATGCTCACCAGCACCATGAGGGTTGTTGCCAGCGACTGGGATCATGATGGCGATTTGGATCTCTTTATCGGTGGCCGCGTTACACCGGGAAAATATCCATTTGCTCCACGCTCGTATCTATTGCAAAATGATAATGGAATATTCTCCGATGTTACGGCTAAAATCGCCCCTGCCCTGCTTCGTCCGGGCATGGTCACCGATGC
>JAJRWN010000049.1 GCA_024276745.1 Bacteroidota bacterium | reverse complement strand
TGTTTCAGGCCTTCTCTTACAATTTTAAAATCATCGCATAGTGCTACGCGGATTTTCATATTAATTTTCTGTTTTTATGTTTTCCAGAGGAATACTTATTAATAGTTTTGTGCCTTTTCTTTTTTCTCCTGTTATTCTAAATGTTCCGTCCCAGCGTGTCAGGCGTTCTTTTATGCTGAATATACCTAATCCCGTTGATTGCTCTATCTTCTCTTGCTCTATTCCTTTTCCGTTGTCAATTACTTCAAGTTTTAAGTATTCTCCTTTTGAATATACGTTTACCTCTACTTTTGTTGCTTCTGCGTGTTTAAGAATGTTTGTTAGTGCTTCCTGCACTATCCGGTAAATGGTTACACGTGCTTCTGCAATCATATTCTTTTCATCGAATAAAAAATCTAAATTAATTTCGATATGGCTTCTTTTTGTAAAATTTGAAATTAACCATTCCAAAGCAGCTTCCAGGCCGAAATTATCCAATACCGTTGGTCTTAATTCATGTGATATCCTGCGGGCCGTTTGTAGGGTATTGTTTACTATTTCAAGAGTAGATAACATTTTATTATCTAATATATTATCTGTTTTGTGGGTATTGAAATATTGTATATACCAGAAAATATCCAGTTTTATTGCAGTCAGCATTTGACCCAATTCATCGTGCAAGGTAAGGGCTATGGCTTTTCTTTCTTCTTCTCTTGCTGTTTCCAGTTTTTCCGAAAGGCCTTTCAAGCGGGTATTTAATTGTCGCATAGACTGTTCATTCCTGATACGGATAATGGCATTGGTGATTGATTGAACGGCAAGAATAATTAAATCCTGCATATCGTTACTCAATATTTTCTTTTCATTTATTGCATCAAGTCCAACAAAGCCTAAAAACTTTTTGTTGTATACCAGTGGTATGGCCGCGATTGATTTAATATTTTGTTTTTTAAGGTAATCTTTTAGCTTTTCGGCTTTTTTAGGTAATGCACCAACACGGCTGATTTTTAATACGGTATTTTTTCTTAGTTTTTTAAAAAGCCATTCAAAATCTTTAAGCGGTAATTGTTTATTTTGATAATGACTCTTCCGGATACCTTTTCTAACCCATTCATAATGATACGAAAAGGTATTTTGATCCGGTTCAATGAGATAAATATAGCAACGGTCGAAGCCGGATTGGCTTCCTAATTGGCTCAATGCCGATTGTATTGCTTTATCAAAACGATTTTCCGGTAAATTGATTAAGCGGGTTGACAATTTGGCAATTACATTTTCAAATTCAATTTGTTTTTGCAAAGCATTTTCAAGGGCTTTCCGGTTGCTGATGTCTTGTACTGTTCCATGAATTGCAACAAGTTCTCTTTTTTTATCATATACTGCTTTGCCTATTGCAGCCAGATGTTTAATTTGTCCCGGTTTTGAATTAATCTTGTATTCAATTTCAAAAGTAGCCTTATCGTTGAATATTTTATCTATGGCGTTTTGCAGTGCTTGCCGGTCTTCAGTAACAACCTTTTCGCTCAGGGATTCAATATGCGGTTTATAGCTTTCCGGTTTTACATTATATATGTTATATATTTCCTCTGACCAGGTGATCTTTCCCGATTTGAGATCCCATACCCAGTTGCCTATACTTGCAATATGTTGAGCGGTGGTAAGTTGTTGAGCCGTTTGCTCTAAAAGTTTGGCAGCCAGTTTTTTATTGGTAATATCGGTCTTTATGGCAAGATAATGAGTGATTTCATTCTTTTTGTTTTTAATAGGTGTGATTGATGCCGATTCCCAATATTCTTCACCCGATTTTTTTCTGCTACAAAATTCTCCGTGCCAGGTTCCTCCGGTAGAGATAATATCCCACATCTTTTGGTAAAATATCCGGTTTTGTTTTCCCGATTTTAAAATCCTTGGGTTTTTTCCGATTACTTCTTCAAAACTATATCCGGTTATTTTTGAAAAGTAGGGATTAACATATTCAATTTCTGCAAAAGCATTAGTGATGACGACAGATGCGGGACTTTGCTCTACCGCCATATATAGTTGCCTGATTTTTTGTTCTTGCTCTTTCCAAAGGGTGATGTCCTGATGAATACCGATAGCTCTTAGCGGTTTGTTATCGACATCTCTGTTGATTACTTTTCCATGGTCTCTTATCCATATCCACTCGCCTGATTTTGATTTCATCCTGTATTCCTGTAAATAATCGGAAGTTTTTCCACTTAGATGTAATTCCAGGTTTTTTAGTACCGTTTCTTTATCCTCAGGATGCAAATGATTTTGCCAGAATGAAGTGTCAATTGAAATATCATCCATTTTATAACCGAGCATTTTTACCCATTGGTTTGAATAGGTAATACGGTCAAGTGCCAAATCCCAATCCCAGATGCCAATATTGGTAACTTCTGTAGCCAGTTTTAATCGTTGTTCACTGCTTATAAGTCCTCTTTCTGCTTTCTCTTTTTCATCTTGAATACGCAGATTCTGAATACCAAACGACATGTTTCCGGCCAACTGTTTTAGTAGTTTGGCTTCCTCTTTATTAAAATGGTTTAATTGATCGGAATAAATAAACAATATACCTATGCGCACATTACCGGCTATCAGAGGAATGACCATAGCAGATTTATAGCCATGCTTTAGTGCATTGTTTCGCCATGGGGCAAAATGATTGCTTGTGGATATATTGTCTATTATTTGACTCTTTCCTTGCATGATAGCGAGATAAGCAGGCCCTTTATAGTTTTCTTTCGAAGCAATGCGCAATCTCAGACTGCTCATATAATCTTTCCCTAAACCATGCCATGCTACCGGCTCTATGGGCCATTGTTGATTTTCGTAGTTGACAAAACCAATCCATACAAAATGATATTTACCTGTATCAACAATTATCTTGCATACATCGTTGATGAGTTTATCAACTTTATTGCTCTTCAAAATGGCTAAATCGGTTTGGGTGATAGCCATCAGGTTGCGGTTGATTCGTTCTTTTTCCTCTTCAAGATTATTCCGGTAAATAGCAAACCCGATATTATTCGATAATTCTTCAAACAGATTCTTTTCCTCTTGACCGGCTTCTGTTTCGGGCCACAAACTCACATATATAACACCATAGACATTGTCTTTGTAGGCTAATCTTCTTACGAGTACACCACTATTACAATATTCTTCTTTTATCGGACAATCACTACAATGTTCCTCATCCAGGCTCATTTTTATGCCTTCTTCATTATTTATAGCATTAAGCATGCAATAGCTCAATTCTCCCTGGGCCATCTGTTTTTTCACCGCATCGCTTGATGAACCAAATCCTTGCTCATAAGATGCTCTTACTTGTTTGTCTTTATCGAGCATGATAATCCATGCTGCTTTATAAATATCAGGATGAACAAGGTTGTGTAATACCTGTTTCATCATCTTGGCTTCGTCTTTTCCGGTTAGCAAATACTTTGAAGAAGATTTTAAGACATTCAGAATACTATTGATATGCAATAATTGTAGTTCCAGTTTCCTTTTATGCAAAGCCACTTCGATAATGGCATATAGCCGGGCTTCATCAACCGGCTTAACCATGTATCCGAAAGGGTTAGTCTTTATGGCATTGTGCAGGGTTTTATTGTCGGCATGAGCCGTGATATAAACTACCGGAATACCAAGTTGTTCATAAATATACCGGGCTGTTTCTATTCCACTTAATTTCCCTTCAAGAAAAATATCCATCAACACAAGGTCAACCGGAGCTTGTTTTAGCTCTCTGATAGCCTTTTCTCCGGTGGTTGATGATCCGGCAAAATGGTATTTCTGCTTACGCAGCATACCTTGAATCAATTCAGAGGTAACCATTTCATCTTCAACAATATATATTCTCTTTTCGATCATTTTTGATTTTAATCTACCGGAATTTGTATTTGGTATTCAACTCCATTTTGCTGTTCTTTTCTGGCTACTTTTCCATTCAGTTGTCCTTCGGCAAGCATTTGAATCAGATGACTTCCCAGTCCCGATTCGGCTTTTTGTGCCGGTAGCATCCCGATACCGTCATCTCCAATATCGATGGTGAGGTATCCTCCTTTTTTGTTTACCTGAATATTTAATATTCCTTGCCTGCCTTTTGGAAAAGCATATTTATAGGCATTGGTAATAATTTCATTCATGATTAAACTTGCCGGTATTGCTTTTCTAACCGGTAAAAATACATCTTGTCCTTCAATTTCCAGTTTTACCCTTTGTGCCAATTTTCCAAATCCTTGCATAATGCCATGGGCTAAATAATAAGCCAGGTTTTTAATATTGATAGACGACATATTTTCTGCCCGGTAAAGCTGATTGTGAACCATAGCCATGGCTTGTATCCGGTTTTGGGCATCTTTGAGTATTTTTCCGGCTTCCTCATTGCTAATCCGGTCAATTTGCATTTGCAACAATCCATTGATTACCTGCATATTATTCTTTACCCTGTGGTGCAGTTCACTAAGCATAACTTCTTTCTCCCGAAGATTATGCTTAAGTTTTATCTCTTTGTCCATCAGTTCCGATATATCATGCATAATAAGTAAGGTCCAGTTCTTTTTATTATGTGAGAATGTATTTAAATGAATTTTTACCGGAACCCGGCTGCCGTCTTTATGCAATATACCTTTCTGGCTTACTATTTCAAGCTTGTTATTAACTGCTATTTGTGTTTGTTCTCTTCTTTTTTTATGATTGAACCGGATGTTTTCATCTATAAAATCTTCTGCCTGCATTCCTTGTATTTCTTTGCCTTCATATCCCAGCATTTGGGTTGCTCTCCGGTTTGCTATTTCAATCTCTCCGGTTTCGTTTATGACAAATATGCCGCTTGGTGCCAGTAAAAGAATGTTTTGAAGAAATTCTTCCGATTTTTTCCATTCGCTGATATCACGTGTGATGCTGAGGATATGATCTTCTCCATTCAGTTGTATTACGGTAGCCGACATAAGTCCGCTTACTATTCTTCCGTCTTTCATTCTGAATTCTGCTTCAAGGTTGTTCATAAACCCATGCTTTGACAGCTCTTCTACCAGGTTCTCGCGGTCTGCCATGTTGGTCCATATATTTATTTCAATGGCAGTCTTTCCAATGATCTCGGCTTCAGTCCAACCGGAAATTCTTTTAAAACCATCGCTGACTTCTACATATTTTCCGTCTCTCATTCTGTTGATATTGATAGCATCGGGACTGGTTTTAAATGCTTTTCTGAATTTTTCTTCGCTTATGGCCAACGCTTCAACTGATTGTTGACGTTCCAATTCAACAGCGGCACGGTTGCTGTATAAAGCAAACATATCTTTTATTAATCCGGAATTAAATAATTTCCGTTTAAACAGGGCTACTAAAATACCGGATATCTGGCCTGTTGAATCAAGTAAAGGATAACCCACATAGGCTTCGATGTTGTTTTCTGCCAGATATACATCATTAGGGTATTTTTCTGTTACGTTCGAGTCAATAATAACATGTTTTTTCTTGATAACATTTTGGCATGGGGTATAATCCAGCGAATAAACCAAGGGATTGCCTTCTTTCCCATCTTCCCAAACGGCCAATGAACGGATGGCATTTCCTTCTTTAAAATACCTGCCGGCAAATACCATATCGGCCTCCAGGATATTGCCGATTGATTTGACCAGATTTTGAAAAAAAGACTTACCGGTTTTGGCCATGGTTGCCTGTTGCAATTTCTCAAAGGCAAGCCGGTGCATCTTGATTTCCGTAATATCTTTTCCGATTACCTGAAAAGCAAGGCGTCCTTCCCATTTTACAGGCATAGCCATTACTTCAAGATATGCCAGGCTTCCGTCTAATTTGATCCATTTTTCTTCGCTTACAGGCACTGCTTTGCCGCTTTTCGCTTGCTGCTCTATTCGTTTTTTTACT
>JAJRWN010000048.1 GCA_024276745.1 Bacteroidota bacterium | reverse complement strand
TTAAAGTCTGAATTTAGCCTAATGCAAACAAGAATATATCCCAACATTACCAATCGAGCAGAATGGAAGGAAAAATATTACAAGGTAAGACATCAAAGTGAAGCGCTATGCAAACCGCTAAAAACTGAAGATTATATTCCTCAGGCAGAAGAATTTGTAAGCCCTCCAAAATGGAATCTTGCCCATACAAGTTGGTTTTTCGAAACTTTTATTCTCAGTCCTTATTTAAGTGAATATCAGGTATTTCATCCCGATTTCAGTTATTTATTCAATTCTTATTACCACCACATAGGCCAGCGATGGACTCGAAAATCAAGAGGATTGCTATCGAGACCTGGCATTGACGCAATCATGGCCTACAGAAGTTATGTAGATAAGCACATGGAAACATGGATTAATCAAGAAAGCAATGCAGAATGGGGAAAACGTATCTCCTTTCTGATGCTTGGTTTAAACCATGAGCAACAACATCAGGAGCTCATGCTGACTGATTTGAAATACACTTTTGCCCTTAATCCGATCAACCCGGTTTATCAAGATATCCATTGGGAAAAAGCCGGAAGATTGCCTTCAGATTATAAAACCTATACAAAAGTCAAAAACGATAATTATTCTATCGGATATCAGGGCGATTCATTTTGCTTTGATAATGAAAAACCTGTGCATCAGGTTTATCTAAATAGTTTTGAGATAAGAAATGGTTTGATTACCAATGGAGAATATCTTGAATTTATGGAATCAGGGGGATACAATACCTTCAACTTATGGTTGGCTGATGCCTGGACATGGGTTGAAAAGAATCAAATCTCAGCACCATTGTATTGGAAAAAAATAAACAAAAAATGGTATGAATTTACACTGCATGGATTGATACCTGTCAGAAATGATGCACCGCTGAGTCATGTATCATTTTACGAAGCCGATGCTTTTGCTACCTGGGCAGGAGCCCGTTTACCTACTGAATTTGAATGGGAAGTATTTGCCCATTTGCATGCTGATACGACACAAAATAATCATCTACTCAATAGAGGAATATATCAGCCTGTTCAAGCAGATAATAGTATGAAAGCTCCCTATCAACTAATAGGAACACTATGGGAGTGGACTTATTCTGCTTATCATCCTTATCCGGGATACCGGCAAGCCGCAGGTGCAATCGGTGAATACAATGGCAAATTTATGATTAACCAAATGGTTCTAAGAGGAGGTTCTTGTGTAAGTCCACCCGGCCATATTAGAAATACATACCGGAATTTCTTTTATCCTGCCGACCGTTGGCAATTTACCGGTATCCGCTTGGCTCGATAATTAATGAATAGACCTTATGATAGAAAATAATCTTAAGCATGAATTTTTGGAAGCCGTTGTTTCAGGACTCAACGCAGAAACCAGAAGCCTTCCAACCCGTTTCATCTATGATGATACGGGCAGTCGTTTATTTGAAAAAATTATGGCTTTACCCGAATATTATTTAAGCCGCACAGAATATCAAATACTAAAAAGCCAAGGAAAAAATATTAGCTCTATTGCCATAAACCGGCAAATAAACCTTGTAGAACTTGGAGCAGGGAATGGCATAAAAACAGCCCTTTTGCTCGAACATTTTATCAAACAAGATATTGATATCATTTATACCCCTATCGATATATCACAGGCTGCATTAGATAGTTTGATAAAGCATATTCAGCCCGGATTTCCTGACCTGAAGATAAATCCTATGTGTTCAGATTATTTTCAGGCTATGGAAATTTTAAAACAAGAAGAGAGCAGAACCCGGTTTGTATTATTCCTCGGTTCCAATATTGGTAATATGAATATGGATAATGCACATTTGTTTTTTAATACCTTGCACAATCGCTTGATTCCGGGTGATTTTGTTTTGGTTGGTTTCGATATGATTAAAGATTACAAAATGCTTAATCGTGCCTATTACGACAGTCAAGGGGTGACGGCTGCTTTTAACCTGAATCTTTTGACCCGGATCAATAAAGAACTGGGGGGACATTTCAATGTCGATTTATTCCGCTTTTACTCTTATTTCAATCCCCTGATTTCTGCTATCGAATCGTTCATTGTTAGTTTGGAAGAACAGGATGTGGCTATCGATGCAGCAGATACTATCTTTCATTTCAATAAATGGGAAGCTATTCACACCGAATATTCTTTTAAATATAGCCTAAAAAGTATTGAATTGCTTGCCGAAGATTGTGGCTTCTCCGTGTCAAGACATTTCCATGATGAAAATGGATGGTTCACCGATTCGCTTTGGAAAGTATAATTGGCTATTTCTCTACTTTCACACCTTTCCAAAAGGCGACATATCCTTTGATCCCTGCAGCCACATCTTTAGGTTCGGCATAATACCAAGCTGCATCTGGATTTTCTTCACCATTTACTACAATAGTATAATAAGAAGCTACTCCTTTCCATGGACAAAGGGTGTGAGAATCGCTGGTTTTGAAAAATTCTTTCTTTAAGGCATTGGGAGGGAAATAATGATTTCCTTCTATAATAATGGTTTCAGGGCTATCGGCCAATAACTGACCATTCCAATATGCTTTCATAATTTCTTATTTTTATTTTCAAACAATAGTAGCTCGTTCAAAGTTCAATGCCGACCTTTTATGTTCCCTGTATATCGAAAATATGCTAACAATCGAAGTTTCTTTAAAATTATCAGCAATACGGTATTCATTCAAATTGATCGTATTGGAAATTATTACTACAAATCTACTTACCGGGCTGAAGCTTATCCCGAACTATTATTAATCCGGGATATGATTGCCTTAAGAAATAATCATTGGAAATCTTCTTCAAAAGAAGAATTTGAAAAAAAAATGAAAGAATATAAAATTTCAGGTAAGCAATTCTAATTATTTATCCTTTTTTTCAGGCATAAATATATCGATCAGGCCAAATCCGGAGACTACCACTAAAGCAGCAATGGTTAACGAAAACAAGGCTTTCACTGCAATAGCACCACTAAACCAATGATCGGCATATAAAGCGCAAGCAACAAAAACAATTAAAAACCAAAGTATAAACGATACAAACTTCATGATTACGGGACTTTAAAATCAGCTAATAATACAAAGCTATATAAAAAAACAGGCTATCAAAAAAGATTAGGTGCAATTTAGAAATCAATTGGCTTAATATAAGGTGAATTTTTTACCTTTTTCTTTGAGTGAAACATACTTTGTCTTATCGAAACGGTATAAGGTTGCCGCCCGTTTTTCGGCTTCGGACGTCATGTCTTTACTTTGCTCAAGTAAATCCAAACTCAGAATCTTTTTTCTGAAGTTTCTTTTATCTAAAGGTTTTTCCAAAACAGATTCATATAATCTTTGCAGCTGTGTTAAGGTAAAATCTTCGGGAAGTAGTTCAAAACCAATTGGTTGAAATCGTAATTTGAATTTCATTTCTTCTAAAGCAATTTGAATAATAGCGGCATGGTCAAAAGCTAATGGAGGAAGTTCGGTATAAGCAAACCAGGATAAATGATCTCCTTCTTTATTTAAGCCGACATCCATATATTTAATTAATGCAATAAAGGAATTGCCAATAACTCTTTCGCGCGGATCCCGATCAGGGTCTGAAAAAAAGCCTAATTGATTTAAAAATGCACTTGATATACCCGCTTTTCGATTAAGTATATTGATGGCTGTTTCTTCCAGTGTTTTTTCTTCTTCTAGGTAGCAACCCGGCAATTCCCATTTACCGGCAAACGGATCATCTGCACGTTTAAGTAATAAAATTTTAAGGGATTTCTCATGAAATGAGAATATAACATTATTGACCTCAACACTTACCCTCAGGCTATTTTGGATTTTTTCCATAATTTTTTTATTCATTTTAATGGCTAAGGGGGTAATTTGTACACTAAGGTACGGCAATAATTTAAAATAGCAAATTATTATTGCACAATTTGGTGTTGATTCAAAGAAAAACTGTCTGTTATATCAATATATATTCCTGTAAACCAATACTTTATTGATTATTGATTACTTTTCTCAAGATACAATAAAATTGATCCGCTTCTATAAATAAAACAGCCGCTTCAAAAGAAGCGGCTGTTTTATAAATTATATCTATGTATTATTGTTTGATAAATTTCCGGGTAAACTCACCTTGTTCGGTAAATCCTTTTAGCAAGTAAACACCGGCAGCAAGATTACTGATATCAATGGTTTGAAGTGAAGATTGATTGCTTGCTATTTCAGCAAACTGATGCCCGAGTAAATCAGTCATGAATAATCTATCAATCGTCAAACTACTTTTCACAATAAGCACATCTGAAGCCGGAATCGGATATACACTTACAGCATGATCAAGCGGGTTTATACCAACACCAACAACCTGCACAGAATCGCAATAGGTATCGCTTCCTGCCGGATTGCTTACAGTGAGGCAAACATAATAGGTAGCTCCGGCTGCGTAAGTATGTGTTACCACAGGTCCGCTACCAACATTACCGTCACCAAAATCCCATGTCCATGAAAGCGGGAAGTTCGTACTGGCATCAACAAATGCTACGCTTAACAATGTATCGCTATAAGTAAACGCTGCTGAAGGAGCCATTAATGGAACAATATCCGCATTATAGCGTGGAAACAGCTGATATCCTGATAGATAGGGTGAAGATGGATCATACTGACTACCAATACCGGAAATAACTAAAAGACTATCCTTTGGAACCGGCAAAGTATCCAAATCTACATCACCGTCAATTCTCATTACCGTAGTATCAATACCATTGGTTATATCAAGATTAAACCCGTAAGAGGTATTGGTCCATTGGGTAGTATCGATAATGTGCCATCCAATCAGGCTAACCAATTCGGATTCTGTCATTTCATTTAAATCCGGAACAGGAATAGGATTGGGAACCGGCATACCCGGTAATAACATAATAATGGTATCGGGAATAATTTCGGCCAGTCCGCGATATTGCGTAATACCACCAACGACCGTAATGATATCGCCTTCATTTACGGTATAAGCAAAGTTTTGATTAAAGTTAAATACGGATATTCCACCGGTACTGTCGTGCAAAGTAAATTGCAAACCGGAAGGTCTTAAATTAACACCCAAGACCATACCACTCAATCGACAAATAACTCCGGCCGAATCTACCACACCAAGCGAATCGACACCGGTTACATCGGCTATATGATAATAAGGAATGGGAATATCACTGGGCAAAATAGTTACAACCAGCGTATCGGTAGCACCAATTGTAACACCACTACTGGCATTTTGCAGTACGAGTGTAAATGTTTCGGCAGCTTCGATAAGCGTATCATCTATAATGGGTATAGATATGGTTTGAGGCGTACTGCTGCCGGCTGTAAAAGTTACGGTGGTAGGAGTAGTAAAGGTATAATCATTACCTAAAGTAGCTGTACCGGCTACAAGAACAACATCTACCGTAGTGGCATTGGCATCAGGGTTTGAAATGGTAATGGTAACATTGGCATTACCGTCAGATTCGGCCACTGCAATAGCAGAACTGGCAAAAGCTACTTCAGGGTTGAGCACCGTGCCACAAGGCAACATAGTATGGGCACCTAATGAATCAAATGTATTTTGAGGAAATACATCCCATTGGGTAGCACCAATTGTCCAGTCGGTTTCTCCTGCATGTACATTGTTTTTCCTTACCAAAGTATGATCTTTTGTACTTCCTGATCCTACCGGCCAACTGCTTCCGGGATCAATACCAATGATACCAATGATATCAATCGTATCACTTGATGGAGTAATTAATGCAATGGCATCGTCACCATTGAAGTGAACAACACTTGGATAAGCCAATACGGTATCGGCCTGTGCTTGCATTATTGAATCAGCTTGGTTGGTCGTAATCACATATACATCACCGGCAGCTACAGAACCTGTTAAATTAAAAGAATTTGAAAAACTTCCTCCATTTCCTGATTCAAATACCTGATATCCGGTCAGGTTTATGGTAGAAGAAGAAGGATTGTATATTTCAACTCCTTTATTATTTCCGGAACCTTCTATGTATTCCGAGAAAAATAATTCTGTACATGGAGCAGGAGCACTTGAACAAGACATAGCCGTATGCGTTCCTATCGAATCAAAAGTATTGATTGGAAATACTATCCATTGGGTAGCACTTAAAGCCCAGTTCATGGTTCCACCGGTTACTGAATCTGCTCTGACAAGGGTATTGTCTTTGGTATATCCGCTACCGACAGCCCAGCTTGAACCCGGATCAATACCAATTACACCAATCACATCAATCGTATCAAGCGTTGGATTTATAAGCGCTACAGCATCATCACCGTTAAAATGCACAACACTTGGGAAAGACAAAACCGTATCTGCTTTGGCCTGGAGCACAGAATCTGCCTGGTTTGTGGTGATCACATAAACGGCACCGGCTGCCAAAGAACCGGTTAAATTGAAGGTATTGGTAAATGAACCTCCATTTCCTGATTCAAATACCTGATATCCGGTCAGGTTTACCGATGAAGTGCTTGGATTGTAAATCTCGATGGCTTTATTGTTCCCGCTTCCCTCAATATATTCTGAAAAAAACAGGTCGGTACATTGCGCAATAGATAATTGTGCAAATAAACCACCAAGCAAAATCGCTAATAAAGTAAAATTTCGTTTCATGATTTGAGTTTTTTAATTTCTAATAGTTTTGGTTGTAGATACCTGTAAATATAAGTTTTTGCAAAGTAATGGCTAAAAGATTTGCAATAATTATTAAAAAAAGTTTTTTACGTCTAATTTTTTAATAACTCCCAAGCATTTATTTGGTTTCTTTCTAAGGCAGGAACACCGGTTTCCATCCAAATGGGCATAGGCCTGGCTTTCAGATAATGATCAAAAAACTCTTGCATTCTTATGGTAAGGTCTATCCGGTTTGGTCTTCTTTTAAGATTGTGTTCTTCACCGGTATAGGAAAGCATCCATGCTTTTTTATGATTTCTTCTTAAAGCAGTAAAAAATTCAATTCCCTGATACCATGGAACGGAACCATCATGGTCATTGTGCATAATTAAAACCGGTGTTTCTATTTGAGGGACATAAAATAAAGGGGAGTTTTCGATATACAATTCCAAGCTATCCCAAAGGGTGTATCCAATGCGGCTTTGGGTAGTTTCGTATTGAAACATCCGGCTTCGTCCACTCCCCCACCGGATACCTCCGTAGGCACTCGTCATATTAGATACGGGTGCGCCCGACATGGCTGCTGCAAACCGATGGGTTTGTGTAATAATATAGGCTACTTCATAACCACCCCAACTTTGCCCTTGAATACCCATCCGGTTTGAATCGACCAATCCTGTTTTAAGTACTTTATCCACACCTGTATTTACACAATCCAGAGCACTTTGCCCCGGATGACCTATCCGGTATTTGATGTCGGGAATAAATACGATATAACCATTGCTCACGTAATAGACAGGATCTATTATGCTTCTTCTCGGTTCAGGAATATGATGTCTGTGAAGCAGATCTGAATTTAATTCATAAAAATACACCAACATCGGGCTTGGTTTTGAACTATCCAGCTTATCGGGTTCATACAAAATGCCCTGCAAAGTATCCTGATGATGGTTAATCCAGGAAATTAAATGTTCGCTTCCCCAACGATATTGAAGCATTTGAGGATTGGCATGACTGATTTTCCGGGCAGCAGGAAAATCACCGGTACTGTACCATATATCAGGAAATAATCGAAAAGTTTCTTTCGAAAAGATAAATCGATCGGCATGTTTCGCTTTCATCAAATGTGTGAAACGGGCATCGTCCATCATAATCAAGTCAGGAGGTAATTCAGGTTTCCAATCATAACGGGCAAAGCCTGAGGCTTTGGTTTCTTTATCAAAGACCGAAAAATAAGCCGGTTTTTCGCTAATAAAATCAGTACCGGAATCAAGTTTCAGATAACGGTAAACCAAATGATGTTCGCGGCCTAATCCTAAAGTTATTCTTTGCGGTTTTTATATATTATCCGGATCTAATTGCCATATATCATACTGATCGTAAACAAGAAAATGATTGTCATCCTCCGTCCAACCGGCAGCACCATATGCCCATGCTTCACGAGGTATATCGATTGCTTCGTATTCAAAATGAACAGGAAGATTATGCGTTAATCGTTTCTTTTGCTTTGTTTTCAGCTTATAACTTATCCATTCGCTTTGTTCCAAATCAAACCAATAAACATATCGACCTGCCGGAGATATCCGGGGATTGCCCGGACATTGCTTGCATAGTAAATTTCTACTGCCATTTTTGAGATTAATCAGATAAACATCTTTGTAAACCGGACTTTTCCATGATTGCATTTGCTGGTAAGGTGTAAAATCGTAGCCAATTGCATAAGGAGCATTGCCTTTGGCACCCGGTTTTACGGTTTGAATGGATTCATCGCCAAGTTGTCTGAATATTTTTCGATCTAAATCGTACATGGCCATGTAATGTTTCTCACGGTCTTTCTTCAGTTCTTTTAATTGCTGAGGTTGAAGCCGGTTGTCTGTCCAGCTCCAAATATTTAAGGATGCCTTTTCATCTTCAAGTAAAGTATCTTTAGGCTCCGCAATATGAAGTCTGGCCGTACCAAAAAAGATTCTCCTTGTATTTTCCGAAAAATATACCGAAGCAAACGGACTAATGCCCCAATGCGAATACATACCGGTAATATGTTTATCAATCAATATTTTGAAATGCTTTTTTTGTTTATTCCATAAGGCAAGACTGAATACCGGATATTTGACCGTCAGACTGTCATTACTGAATAAAAAAGCAAGCTGTGCACCCATTTCGTCCACCGCTATTTGCTTATAATGAAAAGCTGAATGGTCTTCGAAAACCAATGCTTCCGCTTTGGTATCAAAAGCATATAAGCCATGGATGGATTTATTTTGTTTGGAGATGGTATTAAAGGCTATTAATGCTGCATTCTTGGAAATTACAACTTTATCAACATAAGGGAATTTCCATTCCTTTACATTACTTAATTTATGGATAATCAAGCTGCGAGCCGGTTTTTGATTTGCTTTTGAAGTATCTGCATGATCGCTCCTTGAGCTATCGGCAGGTGGAGTATAATAGCTTGTATATAATATCCATCCTGATCCTTTTTCGGGTAATATAATTTTGTCAATGTCAGCAGCTTTAAATAAAGTATTGGTATTCAAATTTAAAATAGCAATACTATCATGAGGCATTTTGCTTTTCTTAAGTTTTTGTTTTTTAGCTTTTCTAAGCATCGATTTTAATGGATTGATTCTGTAAATCAGATAGGCATTGTCTTCCGAAAATTGAGGCATTGATGCGTTTGGAAAATATCTGACGGTATTGGTATTCAAGTCGTATAATGCAACCCGGCTGTTTCCATTTTGTGGTTTTAACTCATAGCATACCCACATGCCATTGTTTGAAATACTCCGCTGTTCAATGGTATTCCATGAATCGTAAACCTGATGATTTAATGGTATTTTTTCTTGCGGATAAGCCGAAATTACCAGCAATAATACAAGAACAAAAAGGGAAATTTTACTCATGATCTTTGCATAAATTGAAGGATCGCTAAATTAAAAAACTATCGATTGCCGGATATACGCATGTTTAGAACAATTCACCTTGTTTTCCCCGGTCATTTTGTTCTTTTTTATCTGCTTCTTTTTTGGTTAAGTCCCACTCTATGGTTGTTCCCGGATGTACTTTTTCATTCTTATTTTGTCCGGATTTGGGCACTTGCTTTTGCTTGCGAGTACCAGTATTAATCTTTTTCTCTTCCCCCGGGTTTGTCTTTTTATTATCTGACTGAATTGCTTTGGCATCACGAACAATATCTTTGTCGGATTTAGTTAATTTAACCGACCTGATTTCAGCTCCTCCCAGTTTATTCCCGATTGCCTTCCACCCTTTCACCTCAATAAAATCCTTAAAAAGAATTTGATGATTAACCGGCTCTTTTTGGGGTAGTTTCATTGCATATTCAAAACCGGCATCAGCATCAGTAGTGCATATCAATAATTTGGAACGTCTGTGTTCACTGATAAATTTAAATTTTTGATTTAAGGATCTTGTTTCAATTTTAAATCGTTTTACCATATAACATTTTTTAATGCCATCGTAGTAAAGCACAGAAATAACCTTATCCGGGTAAAACTTCTCAATCATCATCACTTGATTAATATCAAAACGGTTATCAAAAGAATGATTTCTTAATTCATAACTACCGTTTTCATAAATCGCCAATACCAAATCGCCCGTATCGAACGAGCCCAATAAATCGCCTCTCGCTTCGCTGTTAAAACGACCTACCGTTTTGTCATACCAAATTTGTTGTCCGCCTACAGTAGAGGCACCTATTGATTTTTGAATAACTTTTTTAATTGGATATTTTGTAATTATATTGCCTTTAGCCGAACGGCTTTTAATCGCTAATTCGGCAAAGTTATAATCAAATAGTTTGATTTTTGCCCGGCATCCGGCACTGAGTTGAACACTTACTATTTCCGATTCGCTGTTAGGCAGGACATTGAAATAAACAAGTACTGCTTTTTTGGCCGATTTGGCCAAATCATATTCTTTATCGCGTGTAATACTGCTTACGTTAAAGCGTTTCACATAGCTCCGGCCGGCAGCCAGGTCGCTGTAAATCATATGATAAACCGTTCTTTCATCATTTTTTTTCCAGATACCTGCAAATATTATATCTTTCCCCACAAAAGCTTTTTCGGAAATACGGGTAACTAAAAATTTACAATCTTTTCTGTATATAATAATGTCGTCAATATCGGAACATTCGCTAATCATTTCATCTTTTTTCAGCGACCAACCTATAAAGCCGTCTTTCCGGTTGATATATAACTTTACATTATTAGCTGCTACCCGGGTTACTTCAATTTTATCAAAATCCCGGATTTCTGTCTTTCTCGGATAATTTTTTCCATATTTCTCAATAAGCTCGTTGAAGTAAGCAATGGCATATTCGGTCAGATGCTTTAGGTTATACTTTACCTCTTTAAGTGATTTTTCAATTTTTGCCAATTCATCTTTAGCCTTATTTGAATCGTATGCACTGATTCGTTTTATTTTTATTTCTGTCAGGCGGATAATATCTTCTTCGCTGACGGCTCTTCTCAATTGAGATTTAAAGGGGTCTAATCCGGCATCGATGGTTTGAATCACCGATTCCCAGGTTTCGCATGTTTCAATATCATGATAAATCCGGTTTTCAATAAAAATTTGTTCCAAAGAAGAGAAATGCCATTTTTCGTATAATTCATCTCTTTTTATTTCCAATTCTCTTTTTAAGAGGTTTTTTGATTGCAGCGTAGAGATGCTTAATATTTCATCGACATCTAAAAATTGTGGTTTATCTTCATAAATCACACAAGCATTAGGTGAAATAGATACTTCGCAATCGGTAAAAGCATAAAGTGCATCGAGGGCTTTTTCAGGCGAAACACCTGATGGAAGTTCAACCAATATCTCAACATCTTGTGCCGTATTATCCGATACTTTTTTGATTTTTAATTTTCCTTTATCATTGGCTCTGATGATGCTGTCGATAACAGAAGTTGTGGTTTGATTATACGGGATATCCTTAATAATTAAAGTACTTCTGTTCAATATTTCAATATGCGACCTGATTCTTACTTTTGAACCTCTTTTACCGGCATCGTAATTACTAAAGTCTGCCATACAACCGGTAGGGAAATCCGGTAATATTTTGGTCGGTTTTTCATTGAGCACATCGATAGAAGCTTTCAGCAGTTCGAGTATATTGTGTGGAAGTATCCTTGTAGATAAACCAACGGCAATCCCTTCAACTCCCATGGCAAGAACCAATGGAAATTTTACCGGAAGATTGAGTGGTTCTTTCTTTCGTCCGTCATAAGACATTTGCCATTGGGTGGTTTTCGGATTGAAAAGAACCTGCAAAGCAAACGGAGTGAGTTTAGCCTCGATATACCGGGACGCTGCAGCCGGATCACCTGTTCTCACATCACCCCAGTTACCTTGCGGATCAATCAATAACTCTTTCTGCCCCATTTTTACCAATGCATCGCCAATAGCTGCATCACCATGAGGATGGTATTGCATGGTTTGACCAATGATATTGGCTACTTTGTGATATCGCCCATCATGCATTTGCCTCATAGCATGAAAAATACGTCTTTGAACCGGTTTCAAACCATCTTCAAGTGATGGTACGGCACGTTCAAGGATTACATAACTGGCATAGTCAAGAAACCAATTTTTATACATTCCCTGAACCGGTAAAGAACTCTGCAGCTTATCGTCAGGCCTCTTATCAGCAGGTGTTATATCTTTTTCATCATCATGCAACATAATCCAATACGTCCTTTTCTACTCTTAAATTATTGATAATAAATGCCTGGCGTTCCTGGGTGTTTTTACCCATATAGTATTGTAATATTGATTGAATGGAGTTTCCTTTTTTTAATAAAACCGGAGCCAGGCGAATTTCCGAACTGATAAATTGCTTAAATTCAGATGGTGATATTTCACCCAATCCTTTAAAACGGGTTACTTCCGGATCGGAGCCAAGAGTACTCATTGCTTGCTGTTTCTCTTCTTCACTGTAACAATATTTTGTACTTTTTTTATTCCTTACCCTGAATAAAGGGGTTTCTAATATAAATAAATGATTTTGCCTTACCAGATCAGGATAAAACTGTAGAAAAAAAGTAAGCAATAATAACCTGATATGCATTCCGTCAACATCGGCATCGGTAGATATAATGACTTGATTATACCTTAATTCGTCCAATCCGCTTTCGATGTTTAATGCATGTTGCAGCAGGTTAAACTCTTCATTTTCATAAACTATTTTTTTTCTTAGCCCAAAACAGTTCAAGGGTTTTCCTCTAAGACTGAATACCGCTTGTGTTTGTACATCTCTGGCTTTTGTTAAAGAACCGGAAGCAGAATCGCCCTCTGTTATAAACAGCATTGATTCATGGTTTCTTGCATTTTTTCTGTCGTTATAATGTATCCGGCAATCTCTTAGTTTTTTATTATGCAAATTCGCTTTCCTGGCCCGCTGATTAGCCAATTTTTTGATACCTGCAATATCCTTCCTTTCTCTTTCCGATTGTTGAATTCTCTTTAATAAACTTGCTGCCAATTCGGTATTCCGATGCAAATAATTATCTAATTCCCGGCTTACAAAATCAATAATATAAGATCGTAAATTAGGGCCATCGGGAGCCATTAATATACTACCCAATTTGGTTTTGGTCTGCGATTCGAACACGGGTTCTTGTATTCTTACACTAATGGCTGCAATGATAGATGCACGAATATCTGATGTATTGAAATCTTTCTTAAAATAGTCTCTGATTGTCTTTACAATAGCTTCTCTGAACGCTGATAAATGGGTTCCTCCATGAGTTGTATTCTGACCATTAACAAAAGAAAAATAAGTCTCACCGTATTCAATACCATGAGTTAAAGCAATTTCAATATCATCACCTTTTAAATGAATAACAGGATATCTTAATTCTGAATCTTGATTACTATCCATAATCAAATCAAGTAAACCATGATCCGAATGAAACTTCTCTCCGTTTAGTTTTATTGTAAGCCCGGCATTCAGATAGGTATAGTTTTTTATTTGACCTTCCAGATACTCTGCCAGAAAATGATAATGAAGGAAAATGCTCGCATCCGGTATAAAAACTATTCTCGTACCGTTTCTTTCTTTACTTGGTTTAATTCTTTGATTATTGATTAGTTCACCTTTTTCAAATTCGGCTATTTTAATTTTTCCATCTCTTATACTTTCCACTCTGAAATAAGACGAAAGTGCATTAGCAGCTTTGGTTCCAACACCATTTAATCCTACTGATTTCTGAAATGCTTTAGTATCATATTTACCACCGGTATTGATTTTCGAAACACACTCAATCACTTTACCCAAAGGGATTCCTCGCCCATAATCTCTTATTTCTACTTGTTTATCACTAACCTTCACATCTATGGTTTTACCATATCCCATAATGTGTTCATCAATAGAATTATCAATAATTTCTTTTATAAGCACATAAATCCCGTCATCTTGCGAAGTACCGTCACCCAGTTTACCGATATACATTCCCGGACGCAAACGAATATGTTCTTTCCAATCGAGCGAACGTATATTATCTTCATTATAATTTTCAATCATAAAAATAAATTGAGTTAAGGTCAAATGTAGCTTCATTAAGCTTGAAGATACTCTTAAGTTTTACACGCATTCATGATTAAAAGTAGTCTTTAAACCACAACAATAACTTGGTAAAGTAGAACCTTCAATAGCCCAAAACGTACATTTGGCTGATGATACGAAAAATACTAATTACCCTGTTGAGCCTAATCTATATTTTTCTTCTGACACAATCGCAAAGTAAAGAATTTCTACTTCATTTCTTATTGAATCATAGGCTTAATAGTGAAAAATCCATACTCATTATTGCCGATAC
>JAJRWN010000047.1 GCA_024276745.1 Bacteroidota bacterium | reverse complement strand
TCTGGTTTGCTATAAAGCCGCATAGTTTGGGTATATATTTACTGATAATTTCGGTCATATCTCTTGAGTTGGAGCCGGTATATAGAGTGGCTGCATTACCATAAATCTGTTTCCCTTTATTGTTAAATATGGAAAAGTGCACGGTAAACTGCCGCTCAAAATTATTGGTAGCCCGGTCGAGGCAGGTTTCGTAATTGGTTTTTACTTCAAATTGATTGATAAAAACAAACATATCAAGCTGATATTTATCAGCCAAATCAATTAACATTTTAGGATTGTGCAACTTGATATTCAGATAACGGTCTTCCTGCCGGGATGGATAAATTTCTCCCAGATTATGTTTATCTCCGGCCGATTGATGAGCATCGTCAGACTTGAATATATTGTTAATCAAATCTGATATGGTTTGATGTTCGGGTTCGCCTATGCTAATAGTAGGAAGCATGGGCTTTTCGTATTTTAGTCCATAGCCATAATATATCTGTTGCAAATCATTTTGCAAATCTTCATTCTCCCGGTTTACAAATCTTTGGGTTTGATATTTATTATTGGTAATAATTCTTGCATTCACATTGGCCTCCAGCCCCGACCGGAACCAATCTCTGATTTGATCTGTGCTCACATGGTTGTATTCGGCTAATTGCTGATCGGCATCCGACAGATAATCGGAAGGGTTTAGCGGTATAATCATGATTCTTACCGGCCTTTTAGCTGTAGTATCTCCGGGATAATCATCAGGAATGCCGGCCAAACCCCTGACACTTATAGCACATATTAATATTGAGAATAGTACTTTATACATAAAAGGCGGTATTTTATGATTAAGCAACAATATTATAACATGGCTGCGTTAGATTTTATACTGATTTCAACCAAAAGGAATCTAAGTGTATGGTGCAGAGGATACTTTCCGGATTATTTAAACAGCCTGATCACATCATTGGCATTAGCAAAGATTAATAATGCTATTAAAATAAACATACCGGCAACCTGTGCATATTCCAGGAATTTATCACTGGGTTTGCGACCCGTAATCATTTCTACCAATACAAATAATACATGACCACCGTCTAAAGCCGGGATAGGTAACAGGTTCATAAAGGCCAATATCAAAGAAAGCCAGGCCGTCATCGACCAAAACCGGTGCCATTCCCAGGTAGGGGAAAAAATATTTCCAATACTTATGAAACCGCCCACCGATTCGCTGGCGTTTATTTCTGATGAGGTAAAATCATCTTTATTTGAGTAATATAATCCTGCAAATTGCTTTTAGCTTCATGCAAACCGGCAGGTATTGAAGCAAAAAAACTATAATGAAGGGTATCCTGATCGAGGAAATGCGAAGGAGTATAGGTAAGAAATCCTATGGTGCCCTCATTCGAAACTTTTGGATGCAAAATCAAAGTATCTTTTCCTCTCACGATACCCAAATCAATTATCTCCGTTTTATGGGCATGCATTTGTTTGGTAAAATCGTGATAATATGCCGTAGGTATCCGGTCAACACTAAGTATTTTGTCTTCGGCCATCAAACCGGCTTCCATAGCCTGAGAACCGGCACGCACTTCTTTCACCTGAACCGGAAAACGTGGAAAGGCAATAGAGCCATTACGTTCTGAAATAATTCTTTTTATGGTTCCCGGTGGAATATTGATTTTTATTTTTTTACCACCCCGGTCAACAGTGAGCGATTTGGCTTCATGAATAATGATTTCATAATTAAGTCTGTTAAAATCACTAAAGGGTTTTTCGTCAACTTCCAAAATTTTATCACCATCTTGTATGCCTATGCTATATCCAATTGAATCGGCATAAACTCCATAGCTTAAATTTTCGGGTGGTAAAAAAGGTTTGCCCCATACAAAAAGCACCATAGCAAAAATAAGTATAGCCAATATGGCATTTACCGTTACCCCTCCAATCATAATAATCAACCGTTGCCAGGCCGGTTTTGAACGGAATTCCCAGGGTTGAGGCGGTAGTTTCATGGCCTCTTTATCCATCGATTCGTCAATCATGCCACTGATTTTCACATAACCTCCGAGAGGAACCCAGCCAACACCATATTCGGTTTCGCCAATTTTCTTCTTAAAAATTGAAAACCACGGATTAAAAAACATATAAAACTTCTCAACCCGTGTTTTAAATAATTTTGCAGCCATGAAATGCCCTAATTCGTGCAGGATAACTAAAATGGAAAGGCTGAGAAAAAATTGAATTGTTTTGATGAGGATGACCATGTATAAATTGATTTAAACGGCTGTAAAAATAAGAAGCTTCAGCAATAAGCAGTAAGTAAAGTTAGATTTGTGCTAATTAATGCAAATGGATACAAAATAATTCATTCATAACCTTTTAATTATTTAATTTATCATTTAAATATTGCCGGGTCTCTTTATCGGTATGAAGCAAAGCGGAAAGATCCGGTTTTTTAATAAAATCAATATAATCCATGGCTTGATGAATAAAAGCAGGCATATCGATAAAACGCACTTTTTTATCGAGAAATGCTTGTACCATTATTTCGTTGGCAGCATTGAGAATACAAGGCATATTTCCACCCTTATCTATAGCATCAAAGGCAATAGATAAGCTTTGAAAAGTTTCCAAATCGGGTTTTTCGAAAGTCAATGCGGGATAATCGGAAAAATTAAAGCGGGGAAAGGCAGAAGCTAAACGATTCGGATATGAAAATGCATATTGAATAGGCAAGCGCATATCAGGCAAGCCCATTTGTGCTTTTATCGAACCGTCAGCAAATTGAACCATAGAGTGAATGATAGACTGAGGATGTACAATTACTT
>JAJRWN010000046.1 GCA_024276745.1 Bacteroidota bacterium | reverse complement strand
GGTTGGCACCAAAACCGTCAAGCGTTTGCCAGGCTGTTTTGAACAATATGCCATAGAGTTTCCCCGGTGCATACAGCGCAACGGTGTTGAGTGGTTCAGGCAAGCTAAAAACAGGCTTTATGCCCAAAGAACTGATCGTATTGTGGTAGAGAAAGAGTGGGGATCTTCTTTGTTGACGAGTTGTTACTGCTCTAAAAATATAGCGATCTTAATCCACTCTTTCGTTCTTTCTGTTTTAATAAAGATATTAATTTGCAAGCTTAGGATGTACTGAGCTTTCACGATAACACAAAAACAGCTTTAATTAATACCGTATTGCCCTTTCCCTCCATCAAAACCTCTTTGAGCAACCCTGCCGGTAGAGCGACAAGCCGGCAAAACGAACTTTAAAGTGGACAATTACCAATAGGATTTGTGAAAAGCAGCACCGGGTATAAAAATCATAATGTTCAATTTTAAGCCATAAGCATAAAAAGTGAATAAAGGCATTTGTACTTTAAATCTGATAGCGGTTTGCAAAATAAGCAGCGATGCCGCTGAAGTATATACTCAGTTATTGTTTGGCGAATCTTTTGAAATTTCAAAAACTCCTATTTTCGTTTAATCATGGGAGAAAACAAATACTTACAGGAAGTGTTAGATATTTTAAAGGAGGATATTCAGCTCGAAACCGGCATCAATTTACCCCCGGATGAGATTAAATTGCAGGTCAATACCGGCCGGCTGCATTTATCTATTTTCGGAGAGTCTATCGTTCAAATTGATTTTGATTTCGAAAACTATGATGCCACCGATATGGCTTTGAACCTTCAAGATGCCGTAAACGACCTGAAACAGGAAATTATTGATGCTAAAATCAGTCAGATAAATGCTGCATCGGAGCAATGGATGCCGGCAGTAAAGGATTTGCTAAAAAAGCTCAGAACACCGCCAAAACTGCTCGAGGAATTGGATATTTCGATAGAACAAGGAGATTACAATCGCATGCACTGGATGAGCGATGAAGAGGCTGAGCAAGGCTTGCCACCTGTCAATTTGCATATCACCGATTTTGAAGATTTTAATTTTGTATTTCCTTTAGTAGTCGAAAATCCTTCCGAACCGGTAGCCTGGAACAAACTGGAGAATAAACTGAATCATTATCTAAATGGATAATGATGCTATTGATTATGCTTGAACAGTAAAATGTTTATTAAGTAAAGGTAAATTTGTATTTTTATTACTTTTAGCTTGAGTATATTATGAAATACACATTGATTTTCCTATTGGCTATATTTTCTTGCAAAAAGCAAGCTCAACTCACCCCTGATGAGCAGAATAAAGATTTCAGACAGGAAATGCGAAATTTTGTTGAAGCTATCAGTGCTTATGCCGAAACCCTGCACCCGTTCGTACTCATTGTGCCACAAAACGGTCAAGATTTGACAACTGATGACGGTAATCCTACAGGAACGATAGATGCCGGTTATTTGGCAGCCATTGACGGTCAGGGGCGCGAAGATTTGTATTATGGATATAGCGCAGACGATCAAGCAACCCTCTCCACTTATACACAAGAAATAAATTTGATGCTTAGCATTGAAAAGTCAAACGCTAAGACTATACTGGTTACGGATTATTGTTCTACACCCTCTAATATGGATGATTCGTATTCAAAAAACAATACAGCAGGCTATATTTCATTTGCCGCTGACCATCGCGGCCTCGACCATATACCGGATTACCCAAGTGCTCCTTATGGCGAAAATGCCGGTATCATCACTCAGCTATCACAGATAAAAAACTTCCTTTACTTGATTGATCCGGGTCAGTTTGCCACAAAAGATGATTTTATCAATGCCGTAAAAAATACAAATTACGATTTGCTGATTTGCGATTTATATTTCGGCAACACGGTTCTTAACTCCACCGATCTTTTTAACCTAAAACATAAAAAAAATGGCGGACAACGACTGCTGCTCTGTTATATGAGCATCGGAGAGGCTGAAAACTATCGATATTATTGGAAAGCTGATTGGGATAAAAAGAAAACACGTCCTGATTGGCTCTTTGCAGAAAACCCCGGCTGGCCGGGAAATTATAAAGTAAAATACTGGGACCCTGCCTGGCAGTCTATTATTTTCGGTAATGATAGCTCCTACACGAAAAAAATTATGGATGCCGGTTTTGACGGTATCTATCTCGATATAATTGATGCATTTGAATATTTTGAATCCTTATAAATCAATAAGAAAATGAAAAAACATCAGCTACTTCTACTGACAATGCTCTTTTTCAGCAGCCTTTTGCCTGCACAATCGTTGTATAAGATTTTTAAATTCTATAATAATGTTCAGCCCATCCCCTATGAGATGCCGCAAATTGCGGTACAAGCAAGCGAAGGCTTGGACGGATATGTTTACTTAACCGGCACATTACGAATAGCCCTTTATAATCAATATCAGGATCAGATGTATTTGGCTAAAATGACCCAAAGTGGCGATGTCAAATGGGTAAAGAAATATACAGTAGAATATCCGATGCAGGTACCTACTCCGAATAGCATCAAGGTTTTTTCAGATGGTCCCCTATATATAACAGGAAGCGTTTACAATAGTGGGAATCAACACTCAGATGCATTTCTGATGAAACTCGATACAGCCGGTAGTGTCATCAGAACAGACTTCTATAGTTCATGGGACCCAAACAACAGTACCTACGGAAATGATCAAGGGCTCAATATTTATCAATTCCCTGACTTAAAAGCAGGAGAAAAAATTATTAGCGGTTTATTTGGCGGTGGAGAAGCCACCTTGATAAAAATTGGAAATCTTAATGGAGTTATGCGTGGAGAACGAACCGGACTAACTAACTGGCCAAACCGCTTTTGGAACTTCAATACCTATGCTGTACCGGGATATGGCGGATATATCAATATCGGCCAGGCAGATCACAGCAGTTTAAAATTATTTTATAGCAAAGTAGATACAACTTTCAATTTGAATGCACTCCATGTGTATTCGCTGAATGGTCCCTCATCACCCATTGGGCCTTCCAATATACAATCAATTCAATTGCCATTTTCCAATGATTTTATTGTATTAGGCACAGCATCCGATAGTATTGGGGATATGTATATTTTGGCCCGGCTTGACGTGAATGGTAATGTTCTTTGGGTAAAAGGATATCATGGATTTGAGTGGGTTGCCAAACCAAAATTACTATACCATCCTGACGGTAAATTAATTATTGTTGATGACGAACCATATAATTCAGGTCCGAGAAGAGGAAAAATACTGGAAACAGATTTGGATGGTAATGTATTGCAAGCCGTCACCGTCAATCACGTAAATTATGCCTATTTCTACAACTATACTTTGTATTTTTCAACCGCCATGATTTCGTCAGTTGATTCCTCATTAATGATTTTCGGAACCGGTTATGACGGCTACAATACAAGTATGTATGATTACGGGCATTTAAGTATGCTTAAGTTCAAAAACGGAGCTGATTATGTTGCTTCTCAATATTGTTTTATGGATATCAGGCCGGTAAGCATTACGATTGACAGTAGCCTTTCATTATCAAATGGAATACCGGGTTTCTACAGTAATAAAGATTTTGCACATACCATTGAATTATCTTTTACCGATACCGGCATGCTGTATGTTGATACGGTAGAAGGTGCATTGGCTATCAATAATTTTCAAGTTAATAAAACCCAGTTTGCTGTAGGTGAGACGATAAGTGCTTCTTTTTCGGCCGACAATTACATAAGTGCTTATGTTGTGGTACAAGATTGTGGTACATGGCATAATGTAGACCCACTGATGGGTTATACCTTTACCTGCACCGGTACCGACACCGTGAAGTTAATGGTTTTCAATTCTGCCTATCAGTATAACGCTACTTGCATTGATTCGGCTATATTGGTAGTGGAAGTTGGGAATATTGGCCTTAATAAACAACAAAGTGATGCCATTGTAATCAGTCCGAATCCGGCTGATGAGCATTTTCGTATTTCAGGGCTAGAACCCGGCTCATCCATACAAGTATTTGATATCAATGGTCAAGAACTATTTGCAAGAAAAGAAACGAATCAATCCGGTTTGATTTTGGACACAAAAAACTGGAATGCAGGTATGTATTTTGTGCAAATCGAATCAAATATTTTTGGAAAGAGAAGGTGGAAATTAGTGGTAAGCCACTAATTGATACTAAACAAGATGCCGGTACTGATGCCGGCATTTCGTAAATCACCGACATAATTTGTTCCGCTTGCAACCGGAACAAGGGGTATTAATCGATCGGCCAAAACTTGATAATCGGTATCTATAGCCGATATCTTATAATACCCTGACAAATAAACAAAAAGATGCTCGCTCAATCCGAGAAATACTTGTAACTCAGGGCCTATATTCAACATAGGACTTTTCACCGGGTTATAGTAATACGGGTCGGTCAAAGGGTCGTAATAATAAGTATTAAAAACGGCACTACCGAAGTCAATACCTAAACCAATACCAAAGGTAAAGAAATCACCGGCACGTGGATATGCTCCGAAATTTACACTATACGTATTCAGTTTTACATCGAGTCCCTGAACAGCACCATTTTGAAATTTGGCTTCCGTGTTAATCTTTTGGCTATGCCAGGTAATATTGGCTGCCATCGATCCGACACCGATACCTGCTGTAAATTCAGGACCAAACAGGTTTGATACCTTCGAGAAAGATTGTAAATCGGGTTGATAGGTTTCGTTATAAACTGATAATATCTGATTTAACGGCTTGTATGGAATATGGGTAAAATGATATCCACCACCGGCATGAAAACTAATTTGTGCATTGATTCCGCTTATTGATATAGTAGCCAATAGAGCTACAATAATACTTCTCTTAATCATTCTGAGGTTTTAAATACAGCGGGGGGATTTTATCCGGGTAGAGGATGCCACGAAGATACTCCCTTCTACCTGTAAAAATCAAGTCTTTAAGCAAATTTTAGTAATCAACAAACATTTTGTATTTTAATTGCATAAAGCAGTCTATCATGAAAATACTTTACATGCTAATGCTCGGATGTTTGTGCTGCTATACTGGAAGCAGCCAAAATATTGAGGAGATTGACTATATCGTAAACCATACAGAAGCTTTATTGCAGGACAGCCTGCTCTATTCTGCAAATGTGCAGTTTAATACCCTAATAGCCGGCTTGGGCGATGAAAGTTTACACCTTCGTTTTGATTATGAAATTGAACCGGCCAACGAAGAACATGATAATACCCTTTACCGGCTTAAAAAAGTACATTTAAGTTATTGGATAGCTGCAAGCGAAAGTCATGAACTATCGTATTATTTTAATGATAAGGAAAAACTTATTTATTGCTATGAGAAAGTAGAAGTTTATACCTGTGGAGAACGCG
Organism: Bacteroidota bacterium; assembly: GCA_024276745.1. GTDB lineage: Bacteria > Bacteroidota > Bacteroidia > Chitinophagales > S012-47 > JAJRWN01. Next base: position 12,036 of record JAJRWN010000046.1, on the reverse strand, counting down.
AATTGTATTTCAAAAAGGATGCATGCATCCTTTTTGTCAGCCGTCCGGGAACAACAAATTGTATTGACAGTGAGCTCAGTATAATCTATCCAAATATTTCTACATCCATTGATTTTAACCCGGTTGAGCTGAAAATCATCAACAATACCTTATTAGAAGCTGCATCATTAAAAAGTCAATATATGGCCATGCAAAGCATAGCTCAAAAATTATTGAAATAAAGTATTACCAAAAGACTTATTCTTCCATAGCTTGTTCAATGGCATGATTATAAAGTTCGGCCCATTCACTGACAGTACCAAAATTCTGATCACCGATTTTTAAAAGCTTGGCTCCTGTTGTACCAATCATCGACCATTTGATATTGCATTCTTTCAATGTTTGTTCAAAAAGTTTTTTCATCTGTGAATCAACACTTACAATAATACGTGATTGACTTTCGCCAAATAAAAAAGCATCGGGACGGATGGCTTCATCAAGCTGAATATTAAAACCACAATTTCCCTGAATGGCCGATTCGAGCAAGGAAATAAATAAACCACCGTCTGATACATCGTGAGCAGAACGGATCAAGCCCTTTTCATTCAGTATTGTGAGCGCTTCCTGAACAGCAAATTCTTCATCAAGATCGAAATAAGGAGCCGGACAATCTCTCCTTTGATGCCACGAATCGAGATATTGACTAGATGCAATATCATTGCGTGAGCTACCGAGCAAATAAATCAAATCGTTTGCTTGATTGAAAGCCATACCAAGGTGTTTCTCCGGGTTTGACATGATGCCCAACATACCAATCACCGGGCTGGCATAAACCGCACCACCATCGGCAGATTGATTATAAAAAGACACATTGCCTCCTGTAACCGGAGTATTGAATTTCAAACAGGCGCGACTCATACCCTGAATGGTTTTCACAAAATGCCAATAAACTTCCGGATCGTAGGGATTACCAAAATTCAGGCAGTTGGTAATAGCAAGAGGTTTACCGCCAGAGCAAACAATATTACGGGCTGCTTCAGCAACCGCTATCATGGCTCCATATTCGGGGCTTGCCTGCACATAGCGACCATTGCAATCCACCGTAACAACAAGGCCTTTATCGGTTTCCGGAATCCGGACCACAGCAGCATCAGCAGCATGATTGGTAAGCGTATTTTTAATGCCGACCATCGAGTCGTATTGATAATATATCCAGTGTTTGGAAGCGATATTGGGATGTGTGGCCAAATGCCGGGCTACTTCAATCAGGTTTTCGGGTTCCGCAATGGAATCAATACTAAATTGCTTATTCTTAGCATACCAGCTTGGTTTGATATACTCTCTATGATAAACCGGTGCACCGCCACCTAATACCAAGACATCGGCAGGCACTTCGGCAACCAATTCGCCATGCATAAAATACTGCAACATATTCCCTTCTGTAACTTCACCAATTTGCGTACAATTCAAATCCCATTTATCAAAAACAGCTTTTACTGATGCTTCTTTACCTTTTTCCACAACAACCAACATCCGTTCCTGCGATTCAGATAAAAGAATTTCGAAAGGTTTCATATCGGCTTGCCGCATGGGTACTTTGTCGAGATCAATGCGCATACCGCAATGCCCTTTTTCAGACATCTCAGAGGAAGAACAAGTAATGCCGGCAGCTCCCATATCCTGCATACCCACTAATGCATTGGTATCAATTACTTCTAGCGATGCTTCGAGCAATAGTTTTTCCTGAAAAGGGTCGCCCACCTGCACCGAAGGCAGTTTTTCGCCCGATTCATCCGAAATATCTTCAGAAGCAAAAGTAGCTCCGTGAATGCCATCTTTACCGGTTGCTGAACCTACGATAAATACCGGATTACCCTGTCCTTTACTGATGGCCGAAATCACTTTGTCTTTATCAACAATACCTACCGACATGGCGTTAACCAATGGATTTACTTCATAACAATCTTCAAAATAAGTTTCTCCTGCAACCGTAGGAATACCGAGACAATTCCCGTAATCGCCTATACCCTTCACAATACCTTTCATCAGGTGCCTGGTTCGTGCAGAACGGATATTCCCAAAACGCAATGAATTTAATGCAGCAATAGGCCGGGCACCCATGGTGAAGATATCGCGATGTATGCCACCAACTCCGGTTGCAGCTCCCTGATAAGGCTCAATGGCGGAAGGATGATTATGTGATTCTATTTTAAAAGCACAGGCTAAACCATCACCGATGTCAACTAAACCAGCATTCTCTTCACCGGCTTCGGCCAATAAATGATGCCCTTTTCGAGGCAACTTTTTCAACCAGGCTATTGAATTCTTATAACTACAATGCTCTGACCACATGACAGAAAAAATACTTAATTCGGTATAGTTGGGTACTCTGCCCAGTATTTCCTTTATTCGTTCAAATTCATCAGCTGAAAGGCCAAGCTTTCCGGCAATTTCTATGTTTACTTTAGGTTCTGTGTCCGTACTTATCATATTCATCAATTAAAGCCGTAAAAGTACATAATCCCTGTTGGCATTCAGCTAATCATTTTTAACATTAACACCCTTCGAATGATTTTCTATTTTTACCCCCTATGTTGGCCGAAATAGTATTAGTCATCGTTTATACCATTTTATTCTCATTCATCATTTGGTATGGGAAATTCTTCTCGCTCAATCATAAAGCAAAAAGATTTCTGATACTGGTATTTTGGCTTAAAATAATAGCCGGTATTGCCTACGGTCAGTACCATATAAACCATGTAGAAGGAGGAGATACTTATCGATACTTTGAAGATGGAAACCTGGTTTTTCAAACCCTGCAAGATGATCCGGTAAAATACTTTAAACTTTTAACGGCACGCGGTTCAGGCCAAATAGCACCTGACATTGCACCGGAAATTTATAAAATGCATGTGTGGAACAGCAGTGGTAATTATGCCATAGTAAGATTCCATGCCATAGTAAGGCTTTTTTCTTTTGGATACTATAATGTGCATGTGGTGTTTATGGCTTTCCTTGTGTTATCCGGGCTATTAGCACTTTATAAGTTTCTATATGATGTTAATTTTGAAAACAAACAAGCTTTAGTTGTGGCTATTTTTCTTGTTCCGAGCATTGTGTTTTATGGGTCGGGGCTTCATAAAGAATCTTTATTGATTGCAGGTTTGGGTTTTCTGCTTTGGGCTTTCGACCGGCTGCTACGACATGATTTTCAACCGGCTTCATGGATTGGTTTTATCACCGGTGCCATTTTGGTTTATGTAGTCCGTGAATTTTATCTCATTGCCTTGATTCCCGGACTTTTTGCTTTTGTCAGCATTCAGTTTGTAAAAGCAAGAAAACAATTGATTTTCTCTTTGATTATTCTGCTCTTTTGGTTAGCTTTTTTCTCATTGCACCATGTAATTCCGGCTATCAATCCGCTCAGGGATATGATTGAAAAACAAAAGGAGTTCTTAATTCTTCAGGGGCATTCCAATATCAGTATTTCACCATTACAGTATAGCCTGACCTCTTTGCTGCAGCATATACCCCAATCTATCGTTAATGTAATACTGCGTCCCTTTCCCAAAGAAATGAACTCCACAGGGCTTATCTTTTACGGTATCGAGAATACAGCCTTATTAATCTGCTTTGTTGTTTCAATGATTTACTCACGTAAACTGCCTGACAGCTTACGATATAAAAGCTGGTTATTGCTAAGTTTTGCACTTACCGCATTTATTATTATCGGTTGCATAGTCCCTAATATGGGTGCCATCTCTCGCTATCGAAGTCCCGCACTTTTAGCCTGGACTACCTTTCTTGCTTTAAAATTATCGCCACAAAAAGCACACTTTTTTAAGTGGATACCGGAAATAAATATTTGATTTTATTTTAGCCTTTCTAATTTTTTCGAAGTTCTTTTGAAATATTTTTCAATTATTTTTCCGATTTTCAGTAATCAACAAGTTTTTTGTTGAAAATTATTTATTTTTTTTTGATAATGCTGGAATTTTCCTGATTAGTTTTGTGGCAAAACAATAAGCGCATGAGTAATAACAGATTTGAATCTATCCGCACCGTAATATCCAGAAAAGACATTGACATATCAAGACCCGGGAATAAGATCTCAGAATATTTTGCCTCCAATGTTTTTCATAGGGCAGCCATGCAAAAATTTTTATCGGATGATGCCTACGAATCGGTTGTAACAGCCATCAACAAGGGTTCAAAAATTGACCGGACGGTAGCCGATCAGGTAGCATCATCTATCAAATCGTGGGCAATCAGCAAAGGAGCAACCCATTTCACCCATTGGTTTCAACCATTAACCGGAGCGACAGCCGAAAAACACGATACTTTTTTTTCGCCAACAGGCATAGCCGAAGGCATTGAAAAGTTTTCAGGCGATGCTCTGGTACAGCAAGAACCTGATGCATCAAGCTTTCCATCGGGAGGGTTGCGTGCTACCTTTGAAGCAAGAGGATATACAGCATGGGACCCATCATCACCGGCTTTTATTATTGATATCCAGGATGAAAAAACACTTTGCATACCCACTATTTTTGTATCCTATAATGGCGAAGCACTCGATTATAAAGCACCATTGCTTAAATCGGCTCATGAATTAAATAAAGCTGCAGTGGATGTATGCCATTACTTCGACCGGAATGTAAAAAAGATAACAGCTACATTAGGTTGGGAACAAGAATACTTTTTAGTAGATGAATCCTATTTCTACAACCGGCCTGATTTGGTTGTTTCAGGTCGAACCTTATTCGGGCATACACCATCAAAAGGACAACAATTGGAAGACCACTATTTTGGTTCTATCCCCGAAAGAGTATATCGCTACATGGTAGATTTTGAAACAGAAGCACATAAATTAGGCATACCTTTAAAAACCCGTCATAATGAAGTTGCTCCCGGTCAATTCGAATGTGCTCCGGTATTTGAAGAAGTAAATCTGGCAATAGATCATAATCAAATGCTCATGGATTTGATGAACCGGGTGGCACGCAGGCATAAATTAAAAGTACTTTTTCATGAAAAACCCTTTGCCGGTATCAACGGATCGGGTAAGCATAATAATTGGTCGATGCAAACCGATACCGGTAAAAATTTATTGGCTCCGGGCAAAACCCCAAAAACCAATTTACAATTTCTAACTTTTTTTATCAATACCATCAAAGCGGTTCACGATTATAATGATCTCATCAGAGCATCCATAGCATCGGCAGGAAACGATCACCGGCTCGGTGCCAATGAAGCTCCACCGGCTATTATATCCGTATTTATCGGTTCTCAGCTCACAAGAGTGCTTCAACGGCTCGAAAAAAGCATTGGAAAAGGAAAAATGGATGAACAGGAAAGAATGGATTTAAGGCTTGAAATTCATAAACAAATTCCTGATTTAATGCTGGATAATACCGATCGAAACCGTACTTCTCCATTTGCTTTTACCGGCAATAAATTTGAATTTAGAGCAGTTGGATCTTCTGCAAATTGTGCCGAACCCATGATTGTTCTTAATAGCATTATGGCCAAGCAATTGCTTGATTTTAAACAAGATGTAGATACACTTGTAAGCACAGGGGCAAAAAAAGAAGAAGCTATATTAAAAACACTTCAAGGCTATATTAAAAAATCGAAACGCATCTTGTTTGAAGGTGATAATTATAGCGAATCCTGGAAAAAGGAAGCCAAACAACGTGGTTTAAACAATATAACCGACACTCCCAGGGCACTTGATTTTATGGTGGATAAAAAAGCTTCGGGCCTCTTTAGTGAATTGCATGTGTTCGATAAAAAAGAACTGGAAGCAAGGCATGAAATAATGCTGGAGAATTTTATTAAAAAAATTCAGATTGAATCTCGTTCAATGGGTAATATGACCGTAAACCATATCATACCCGCTGCTATAAAATATCAAAATCTTATTCTGGAAAATATCAATAATATTCAGAAAATAAGTAGCGACTCTGCACAATGGCAAGCACAAGAAGAAATTTTTATTGAATTAGCCGGACATATTCAAATCTTATATAAAGAGGTAAAAGCAATGATAAACGCACGCAAAAAAGCAAATAAAATAAAAGATATACGGACAAAAGCTATTGCCTACGGAGATCAAGTAAGAGGACATTTCAGCATCATTCGTTATCATGCCGATAAACTGGAACTTTTGGTTGATGACCGGATATGGCCATTGGCAAAATACCGGGAAATGCTTTTTATACGCTGATGACTTCCTTACAATAGCTACCCGCAACTTCCGTTATTCATCAGACAAATGAATTACAGAATGTTCTCCGAAATATCTAATTTTAGGCAAAGTCTGATTATGAATATTTCTTTACGTACTATCGTTTTATTCGCTTTACTGTTGGCCGCATCTTGCGTCACTACCGAAATTAAAGACGGGCAAACAGCCTATCGATTAAAAAAATATCATCTTGCCAGTCAATTATTAATAAAAGAATTTGAAAAATCGAATGAAGCAAAGGATAAATCAGAAATAGCTATGCTCATTGGAGACAGCTATCGAAATTTTAATGATTGGAATCATGCATCGGAATGGTATAAAAAATCGATAAATGTGCAATACAGCAATCTGGCATTGGAGAAATATGCCCTTTCGCTTAAAGTATTGGAAAAATATGAAGAAGCCATTAACTCCTATCAGCAACTGGCAAAAGAAGACCCTTTCAGACGGAATGAATTTACCGGACAAATTAAAGCATGCCGGCAGGCTATTGCATGGAAAAAGAAACAAACGCTTACCGATATCATCAATCTAAAAAACCTGAATTCGTCAGCAGCTGATTTTTCACCTGCCATCCGGTCTGACGGTTCATTAGTATTCACCTCATCGAGGCGCAGCTCAGCGGATGATGAAACCGATCAGTGGACAGGACAAGCATTTTTTAACCTTTACACGGTACCCCGCAATCATTTTGACGACAGCATTCCCCATCCTTTACCATCACCCATCAATAGTCCGTTTAACGATGGCCCTGCTGTATTTTCACCTGATGGTAACACAATTTATTTCACCCATTGCGGCTCTGATGATAAACAAAACAACGATGATTGCCAAATATATCAAAGTTATTTACAGGCAGATAATACCTGGTCGAGCCCCGAAGTGATTCGTTTCTTTGAAGACTCGGTGAATACAGGCCAGGCAACTATCACAGCTGATGGCAATACCATTGTTTTTGCTGCTGCCGACCCTGAAGGGTACGGAGGTACCGACCTTTACTACGCTGTTGAAACTTTTGACGGATGGAGCGAACCGGTAAATATCGGTCCGGGCGTAAACACAAAAGGCAATGAAGCTTTTCCTTATATTGATGATGACGGATACTTATATTTCTCTTCTGACGGATGGCCCGGCTTAGGTGGGCTCGATATCTATAAAGCCGAACCAAAAGGAAAAGTATGGACAAAGGCTACCCTGCTACCCTGGCCTATCAATACGGGTGGAGATGATTTTGGTATCATTCCTTACGTGCTTACAGACGATGAAGCCATTGCTATTTCACAACGTGGTATCTTCAGCTCATCACGTCCCGGGGGTAAAGGTTCTGATGATATCTGGGAATATGAAATCCGTAAACCCGACCCGGTGGTTTTTCTCGATGGAGAAGTATTGGAGAAAATACTAAGTAATCCGGACGATCCTAATAGTTCCGTTACCGGATTTAACCCCTTAAGCCATTCAAAACTTACCCTCACTGATGCAAAGCAAAATCAGATTGCCGACACCGCAACAACTGCTGAAAAAGGATTTTTTCATTTTCAAATTCAAGCAGATCATAAATACCGGCTGATGGCCGGCAATGAGCCTGATTATCTTAATAAATCGGTTGATATAAGTACTCAGAATCTGGGCATCCTGCCGGGCGATACCCTTACCTTACAGACACAAATTGTATTGGATAAAATCTTCCGGGAAGTTTTTATTAATATCGACAACATCTATTACGATTACGATGATTGGCATATTCGTCCCGATGCAGCCATTGTGCTTGATTCACTATTTAGAATTTTACAGGAGAATCCAACTATCCGGGTTGAATTAGGCTCTCATACCGACTCGAGAGGAAGTAAAGAATATAATAAAGACCTATCACAGAAACGGGCCGATGCAGTAGTTGAATATTTGACCGAAAAAGGAATTGACTCCGGTCGATTGGTAGCCAAGGGATATGGCGAATCGGTGCCTGTAAATAAATGTACCGATGGGGTTGAGTGTACAGAAGAAGAATACCAGAAAAACCGGAGAACTACTTTTAAAATATTATCTGAGTAGAATCTTTTTTCTCCGGCTTGGTATTGAGAAACAGCTTATCTCATTCCTTACTGATTTGACCAATAGCTTTTCTTAATTTTGTGCAATGACCGAAAAAATTTACCGATATGAATCACGTGGCGTATCAGCCGGCAAAGAAGATGTGCATAATGCCATTAAAAAACTGAGCAAAGGTCTTTTCCCAAATGCATTTTGTAAAATATTACCCGATCTTGTCGGAGGCAAGCCTGACTATTGCAATGTCATGCATGCCGATACGGCAGGTACAAAAACAGCATTGGCCTACCTTTATTGGAAAGAAACCGGTGATTTATCGGTATGGCCGGGTATTATTCAAGATGCGTTGGTTATGAATCTCGATGATATGGCTTGTGTAGGCATTACCGATAATATTGTTATTTCATCAACTATAGGACGCAACAAACATAAAATTCCCGGTGAAGTAATTGCAGCTTTAATAAACGGCACAAATACTTTTATACAAAAAATGGCTTCTTTGGGTATTAAACTTGATCTGGCTGGAGGCGAAACGGCCGATGTGGGTGATATTGTGAGAACACTGGATGTAGGTTTTACCACCTTTGCCCGTTGCAAACGCGATGATGTATTGGTGAACAATATCCAGGCAGGCAATGTGATTGTGGGTTTTGCTTCCTTCGGACAAGCAAGCTATGAAAATCAGGAAAATTCAGGCATCGGTTCCAATGGATTGACTTCGGCAAGACATGATGTACTCTCAAAGTATTATGCCCGTCAATATCCTGAAGTATTTGATCATGCCATGCCAGAAGAACTTATATTCAGCGGTAGCAAACTGCTTAGCGATACAGTTACTAATGGAAATACCACTGTGGGGCAATTACTTTTATCCCCTACCCGCACTTACCTTCCTTTAATTAAAAATATTTTAAACGAATATCGTGAAGGCATTCACGGTATAATTCATTGCACCGGTGGCGGACAAACTAAAGTATTGCACTTTGTTGACAAGTTACATATTGTGAAAAACAATTTGTTCGAAACACCGGAAGTATTCAAACTGATACAAAATGAATCGGGTACAGATTGGGGTGAAATGTACCGCGTGTTTAATATGGGCCATCGCTTAGAAATTTATACGGATAAAAAATATGCCGCAGATTTGATTAAATATGCTGCAGATTTTAATATTGATGCTCAGATTATTGGAAAGGTAGAATCATCAAAAATCAAATCACTCACAATTTCTAACCATACCGGTGATTGGCACTATCATAGTTAAATGCTATTGTAAAAATAACTTTATCAATCAGGTATCCGGTCGTATTCTTGATGGAAGCCATACTTTTTCTTGATTCATGATACTTCATAGTCCCTTTCAGGAAATTAGTTTTCTAATCCACAAAAAAGTGCTTATTCTCACTTCTTCATGATAAATAATGCTCAAAAAAAAATAGAATTACTATTAAGGTCTAAGATTTAAAGTCTTTTCAATAAGCTTTACAATGCTCTTTACATTAGCCGGTTTTGAAAAAATGCCTGAAGGTGAACCGGCATTCATTCGTTCTACAGAATGCTTATCAAGAAATCCGGAAACATAGGCAAATGGAATCCGGTGTTTTTCATAAATCTCTTTTGCTAATTCAATACCATCTTGATGATTATTCAGGTTAATATCCATTAAGATAAAATGAGGCAATGATTTTTCAACAGCATCCAAGGCATCCTTGCAATTGGTCGCAATCGCACATTCCTTATATGAATATTTACCTAAATCTGACTTCAATGAATATGCATTTATTAATTCATCTTCCACAATTAATATCCGGATGCCCTTCATGATTTATTCTCTTTAAGAAATAGAAATAAAAATAAGGTAAAAAAGGATTAAACGACCAATTTAACTATTTTTTTTATAAAATGCTTATTGATAAGGCAAAATACTTTATATAAAAAATATTTTATGACAACAAGACTCCCGGTTTACACAAAAAATCTCGATATCAGCTTATTGCATTTTTACCATAGAATGAATAATGGAAGCTTCCCATTCCAATATCGCTGATCGCAGAATATTTTAAAAACATAACACGCTTTAAATAATTAATAGCTATAATAAGCTTAGCTTTTATCATTCGTCTGTCTTGCTCATCAATTTGTACTCAATGTAGCAGAGCCCGGAACGGTTAGGGTGAAAGCAGTACCCTTTCCGGCTATTGAGTGCATTTTGACTTTTCCCTTTAGTTGGTCTTCTGTCAGATGAACAATAATCCACATGCCTAAAGATTTGGTATGTCGCCAGTCAAATGTTTTGGGGAATCCGATACCGTTATCTGCAATTTTCAGCATAAAGCCATTTTGTTTTAGTGCTTTTAAGGTCACAACAATTTTTCCTAATTGGTTATCCGGAAAAGCATATTTCATTGCATTTGTAATAATTTCATTTACTATAAGTGCGCAAGGAATAGCTGCACTAATATTGAGAAATATATCTTCCATATTGTATTCAATGTGCATGTTCTTTGCCAGATGTTCATAGCCACTGACTATCGAATTAATCATGGTTATCAAATAGTTTTTAAAATTAATTTTTGATAAATTTTTGGATTGATGTAAATGTTCATGCACCATCGACATGGAAAAGATTCTGTTTTTGGCTTCCCGCAATATCTCAATAGCTTCTTTATTATCAATTTGTTACATTTGCAGGCTTAATAATCCTACCATGACCTGCATGTTATTTTTCGTGCGGTGATACAATTCTTTCAATAATACTTCCTTATCCTGCAGCGATAATCTGATTTCTTCCTGAACTTCTTTATTTTTTATTTCCAGTATCTTTCTTTCGGTAATATCGCGGGTTACGCCCAGCAAACCGGTAATATTTCCATGATAATCGTAATAAGGAACCGAATGTGTTTCAAGCCATCTGCGGGTTCCTTTTAATCCTTCAATTTCGAATACCAGCATTTGCGATTTTCCTTTGAGTACTACTTTGTCAAACATTTTTTTAAAAGCTGATTTATATGCGGGGAGCAAAAAGTCAAATATCGATTTATTAATTACCTGCCCGGCCGATTCGACCTCCAACATAGCCAGACCTGCCGGATTTATTTCCAGTATTTTCCCTTCTTTATCCAGTATTTTCACGCATTCAGGTTCTGAATTCAATATACTTCGCAGATATTTTTCATTTGCTTCGAGCCGTAGATTTTGTTCTTTTTTATCTGTTATATCTTGTACGGTACCAATAATTTTTAAGGGTTTTCCTTGCTTATCATAATAGAGCTTACCTATTCCGTGTACCCAACGGATGATACCGGATTGTAGCTTCACAATGCGATATTCCTTATTAAAAGCTTTGTTCTTTCCCAATACATCATGTATAAAATAATCCTTCATCATTTCCCGGTCATCAGGATGGATTATTTCAAGCCAATTGGGAATATTCTTATGATAATCAGCAGGGATATCAAAGATTTCATCCAGTATTTTTGAACTTGTCCATAAGCCGCTTGCAATATCGAATACATAAGAGCCAATGCGTGCTACTTTTTGAGAGTTAAGCAGGTCATGAGTTGTTTGAATCAATGCTTCTTCTGCTTTTTTCCTTTCCGTGATATCGCGCCAAACCACATGCAGAAAATGCTCATTGCCACGCGGTACGGAAGTGAGCAATACTTCCACAGGAAAGTTTTCACCATTCTTTCTCGTATGTATCCATTCGAATCGATGACTGCCATTTTTATAAGCTAAATCCATCATTTCGTTGGCTTTAT
>JAJRWN010000045.1 GCA_024276745.1 Bacteroidota bacterium | reverse complement strand
TTTGGCCCCGGCCCCGGCTTTCTTTTTTGCTTTAACGATATTTCGTTTATGGTCTTTAATGAGGTAATGCACAAGCTGACCACTTTCTATGGGTGGCTTTTTCTCGCTGATAGCCCAATAGGTTTTTTGTATTTGCTGCTTGCTGAATGCCTCGTTCATAGCTTTGAGCATTTCCTGATTGCGGGCAAAAAGCGTGATGCCGCTTACCGGCCGGTCGATGCGATGAATAACACCTACAAAAGGCTCCTTTGCTCCATGATGCCGGTAGTATTGCATCATCAGATTTTTCAGGCAGGGGTCTCCCGTACGGTCTCCCTGCACTAATATGCCTGCCTTTTTGTTGACGGCCACAAGATGCTTGTCTTCAAAAATAATTTCTGCTGCTGTTGTTGTTTTTACCATTACCGGTACAAAAGTCGGAGAATTTTGGCTGATATCCATATGTTTCAAGTTACCCCATTATCTATTGGCCAATATTATTTGGATTTATTTATCGTAATCCTTTTTAAAAATTTGTTTTTTATATATTTTAACCATACCTTTATTTATTATTAACCCAAAACGAAAATATCATAAAAACATTAATGCTCTCTCTCTCTCTCTCTCTCTCTCTGCATATTTGAGGCCAAAGTAAATGCCCAACCTTTTTTCGAAACACCACTTGCTTCAGTTCCTGAAACCAATGCTTGTAATGGCTGTGGCAATATGAATATTGGGAATACGACTCATTCCGGTAATTATTCCAGAGATTTTAGTTATTTAAGTAATTACGTGGATTCTATGTACTTAACTGCATTTTGTTGGGATGGAATCACTCCATTTTTCGAGGCATTACCATTTAATGGTCCTTTGAATACACCTTCTAGCGGCTGTGGAGCTACTCTTGGACTATATAGTTACGTTTCACACCAATTAATATTAGCCCCGACAGATTGCGATCCGGATATTGTAATAGCCGATAATGGAATTATTTATGTTTGTTTTCTGTATGATGATGCATCTGGAAGGAAAGTCATACTAAATAAATATGTCCCGTCAACGTTTTATTATTCTCCCCCTGATTTCCATGTTTGCTATAGTGCAACACCAACAAGCTCAACAATAGTTAGTGGTAGTGGAAGTGGTATGATAGCATGTAAAAACCCTAATATTGATATTGTGGATAATGATGTGGTCTTTGTTTGGGAAAATGCCGGATCAATTTACGGGAGAATATTAGAGAATGGTAGCTCTTTATCAATAATTACAACTGTGGCTTTTGCAGGAAATGGAATTCAATATCATCGACCGGATATTAGTATAAAACAATCCTCATTAAATATTACTATTACTTATGTAGGTGATAATATAGGAAGTCAAAAATCTAATTTATTTCTAAATAATAGCAATTATTACAGTTTTAAATATGGAAGTCCTGGTGCTCAGCAATTGCTGTTTTCCTCAAATGGAACAAATACATTGGGTTCTCCAAGAGCTACTACAAACACATTTTATCAAGTTCAATATCAAGATGATTATGCGGTAGTGGTTGATCAGCATATTCCTGGTGAAAATAATATATATTTATTTACACAAACTGAAGGAATATCAAGTAGTAATAATGTAGCATCCTATATAAATACTATGTGGAATGGAGAACCGGTAGTTGACTATGTTGAAGACAGATATGTTGTTGCCTGGCCAAATCATACAATAGGTGGAGCTCCTTTACAACGAATATTGGCCAAAGTGATGACAGTCTCCTCTTTGGAAATGTATCCTGGAACATATCAAATTGTTAGTAAAAATCAAGGATATTATACGGCACCTGCCATTAGTTCAAAATATTTGGATTATATCTATGACCCAAATCCTGACTTACAATATTTTAGGCCAATTTTATTTTCATATTATAAAGAGTTCGCCCATAATGTTGTTTATAAGCTTTCAAACATAAATAATGTACATTTTAAAAAAGATTTTTTTAACAATAAGGAAGTTACAAACACAAATAAGGTGTTCATGGTATGTTTGGCAGATAAGCTTAAAATCCAAAGTATTAGGCCAATAGAATGCATACAGCTATATAACATTTCAGGGCAATTGTTGAATTCTTTTAATTATAAAGGTCAGAATCAGCATAACATTGATATACCATTATATAAGAAGTACGCATCTGGACTTTATATAGTAAGACTGTATGATAATATTGATGGAGAGGTAACTAACAAGATGTTTTTTTATAAATAGAATGATGATTGATGTTAATTAATCGAAAAGTACATTTCATAATCAGTTTTGGATTTATTTTTTGCACAAGTAATATCTATGCACAAAAACAAAACAATCTGTGGTATTTTGGATGGAAAGCAGGTGTTGATTTTAACTCCGGAGAGCCGGCCCTGCTGAATACTGGGAAAACCAATACCTGGGAAGCAATAGCGGTAATATCAGATTCGGCAGGAAATCTTTTATTCTATTCATCGGGTGACACGGTCTGGAATGCTCAGCATCAAATCATGGATAATGGCACAGGGCTCGGTGGTGGCATATCAAGTACTCAAATGGCCATTGTACCCAATCCTGATTCCTCCAAAATTTATTATTTGATATACATGAATTATTTGAGCCATGATCTAATGTATGCTGTTATTGATATGTCAAAAAACGTAGGACTTGGTAAAGTAAGAAAGAAACAGATTTTCTTATACAATCCAGTCACCGAAAAAATTGTTGCTTGCCTTAAAAGTGATTTACATAATTATTGGCTGCTAACTCATGAATATGGGACGAACAAATTTTTGTGTTACTCGATTGATAAAAATGGCATAAATCCTACACCAACTGAAAGTTCTATTGGTTCAGTACATAGCGGTGCTTATAATCAAAGTATTGGTTATATGAAAATTTCAAGAAATAAAGAATTTCTTGCTTTAAACCAGGCATTGGTTAGAGAAACTGCAATATTTAAGTTTGATGATGCTACGGGCAAAGTTTCCGGAAATATATCTTTTAAGGTAGCAAGTAACACCATTAAAAAAATATATAGTCTTGAATTTTCGCCAAATTCGAAATATTTATATGTCGGCACCGATACCGGGATTGTGCAACTAAATTTAGCAGTTTATGATTCAGCTTTTGTTTGGGCTTCCAGAAAGATAATTTCTAATGCATTTGTTAGTGCCATGCAATTAGGCCCTGACAATAATTTGTATGTTATGTACTTAGGCCAATTCGGAAACTATATCATCAGGTATCCTCATTCTGATAGTCAATATCCCGTGAATATAACGGACATTGATACCTTATATGAGCCACAGGGCGTAATATTTGGATTAGGACTACCCGCTTTAGTTCCATATCCTCCATATCAGTTTTCATTTCAACCTGATACAGGCTGTGAAGAAAAGGCTGTAATATTTGATATTTATACAACTGCCGTTGTCGATAGTGTTAAATGGCAATTTGGAGATGGGCATTCATTGTTGGTATATGGTCAGAATGCTTTGCATACAGAGCATGTTTATAACAATGCGGGAGTTTTTACTGTTTGTGCAAAAATTTACAATGGGTTCAATATTGATACTATATGCACTAATTATTATATAAATCCTAAGCCTGAGGCTTGGTTTGCGAACGACTCAATGAGTCTCTGCAATGTTGAAACTATTACATTAGATCCAACAATTGGAGAAAATGTCTCATTAATATGGAATACAGGGGATACGTCAAAATCAATTGATGTAAATGCCGTTGGTGTATATTCTTTTTTGGCTGTAAATCATTATGGCTGTACAATTACAGATTCAATAATGGTATTAAATGATTGTAAATGTAATTTATTTGTTCCTAACATATTCAGCCCAAACAACGATGGTGTAAATGATAAGTTCGTACCGTTTGTGATGTGTACCAATGCACAAGTGATATTCAAAGTGTTTGATAGATGGGGAAATATTGTATATGAGGAATCGGGCTCTACCATTCAAGGTTGGAATGGTCGCAAAGCAGGATATCCTGCTTCATCAGGTGTTTATACTTGGATGGTGATATTAAGTAGAGCTAAAACACAGGTTCGAAAATCATATTCAGGCAATATAAGTTTGATCCGCTAAAAACTTTTAAACTCATTACCGGTACAAAAGTCGGAGAATTTTTCGAAATCCCGGTCCGAATTCTTTCCGGTAGGCATCCATAAATGGTTTTTGGTTGATTCGAGCTGCAACAGGATAGGGATACACGCGGTTTCGAATACTGGATACCGGCAAACGGCTGACCGCAGCAAGGCTTAATTCCTGAATCAGTTCGCCTGCCGTGTGCCCTATCATGATGCCACCTAAGAGGCGCGGCTGCCGGAAGGGTGAAATTGGTTTTGAAAGATACAGTCGGAGTTTTCCTGCTGTAGCATCATCCACAATGGCACGATCGTCATCATCAAAAGTGGTTTCCAGTACTGAGAACTTTTTTCCATTTACTTTCAAATCTTCTGCTTGCAAACCAAAAACAGCCACTTCAGGTTCAGTGAAGAGTACCCAGGAAAAAGTACGTTTTTGAAAGGTTTTTTTGAAAGGAGAGAAAAAATTAAACAAAGTATTGCGCACATGCATTTCGGCCAAATGCGAAAATTGTAATCCACCGGCAGCATCGCCCAGTACCCATATTTTTTTGTTGGAGCTGCGAAGTTGATTATCGAGTGAAATGCGTCCTTTATCCGTATTCATTCCGGCTTTTTCCGGCAGCAGGTTTTCATGATTCACTCCACGGCCAATAGCGCTAAAAAGCAAATCAAAATGTAGCTGCTTTTGATGTCCGTTTTTTCCAATGACAGCGGTTTGTTTGTCGGCAAAAGAGTTTATGGGACTGTTGACCCTGATCTCCATACCTTCGGCTTCAAGCTGTTGATGAAGAATGCAACTGATGTCTTCGGGCACTTGTGGCAAAATGCGGGCTCCTGCCTCGACTAGGGTAACGTGGCTACCCAAACGATTGAAAGCCTGTCCGATTTCGAGTCCAATGGGTCCGGCAC
>JAJRWN010000044.1 GCA_024276745.1 Bacteroidota bacterium | reverse complement strand
GCAGCAAATACAAAAAACCTATTGGGCTATCAGCGAGAAAAAGCCACCCATAGAAAGTGGTCAGCTTGTGCATTACCTCATTAAAGACCATAAACGAAATATCGTTAAAGCAAAAAAGAAAGCCGGGGCCGGGGCCAAAGAAGCCATTTTGAATTATGAGTTAATAGCCCGTATCGGTCGCTATTTTTTGATGGAAGTAAAGCCGGAAACCGGAAGATCGCACCAAATCAGGGTACAATTGAAGAGTATGGGTTGCCCCATAGTCGGTGATTTGAAATATGGAGCCCTCAAACCCAATCCCGATCAATCTGTATGCTTGCATGCACGAGCTTTAGAATTTATACACCCTGTGACGGGTAAAGCTATTTCATTAAAAGCCGCTTTACCCAAAGATATACCTTGGAGTTTGTTCAGAGGATTTGAATAAAGCATTATCCTTTCGTGACCGCCATAATGGTACTTGCTTTGGCAATGAGTTTTTGGGGCGTACCACAAAAGATTTCAGCTTCACAGAAATGTAAATTTTTCCCTCTTTTCAACACATAACCATAGCCGATTAACTTATCGCCTACACCGGGTCGCAGGTGCGAGACTTTTATTTCGGCAGTCAACACACGAAAAGGAGGTGGCGTAATGGAATAGGCTGCCAATCCGGCCACCAAATCGCTGATGGCAAGGATGATACCTCCATGAGCAAAGCCATCTTGCTGAAGGTGTTCGTTAATCAAAGGCATTTCGCCCGAAACCCTGCCGGCTTCAATTTTATGAAATTTGAAATGTAGGTGCTTGCCAAAATGGTTCTGTTCAAAGATTTGTATTACTCTTTCTTTATAGTCAAAATCTGTGTTGAATTTCATGCTCACAAATGTAATTCAAATAGCTGATTAGCGTTCCTGAATAAAATCTTGAAAAGGCTGACTTCAATTCGCTCAAAAAGTTTTATTATTGTGCGTTGAATTAACAATTGAAAATTGTATGAAAAAATTAAATCTGCCGGTTAAAATCGTATTGATGCTGGTCATCATTGTGTTGGGTTATTATTTATATCGCACCTTGTTCGATCCATATTTTTTCGATTTGAATAAAAAGAAACGCTACGAAGCGGTAAAAGAACGCCTCCGGGATGTTGCCACCGCCCAGGATGCTTACAAGCAAATGAAAGGAGAATATGCAGCAGACTTTGATAGTTTAATTACCCAAATAAAAACGGGTGATTTAATGCAAATCCGCACTTTAGGTGTCGAAACCGATTCGGTAAAATACATCAATGTGACTACCGCTATTGAATTATTTGATCTTGACACCAGTTTGCATGATTCAATTTTATTTCAACAAATTGAAATAACCCTTCAGGATTTATACGATAGGTCGAAAAGAGGTGAATCGGTAAAAACTTATATTGTAAAAGATACTGCTTACATACCTGCACTGAGTGCATTAAGTTTTTCCACTTCGATAGATTCCATTCGTTATATTCCAAACAGTAATGGAGATGTATTTGAATTAAATGCACAAGTAAATTATGTAGGTCCCGGCCGGGTAAAGGTGCCTGTATATGAAGTTATTGCATACAATGCTTCGATATTAAAAGGGCTTAATCACGGATTTTATAAAAGCAAAGAAGGTATTAAACTGGGTTCTTTAACAGAAGCAAGTACCGATATTCAAGATATCATTATCCTTGATGATGATAAATAGGCCATTATGAATGCCTGCTAAAAACGAAATCAAATTTGTCCGGTATGGAAAGCATATTGCATGCAAAGAATTTTGTATCGCCTTATTACGACAGTACTTTTTCGGGCAAATACACGCTTCGATTACTCTTCAAATCAAGCCTGGTTTCCATAGCAATAATCGAAACTGATTCTGCCGATTTGATGGCATTAAAACATTTCCGCTTACACGATACACTGGAGCAAGAAAATGGCCGGTCACTTTTCAAAAACCGTTATTTCCGTGAAATGCCTATGTTGCAAAAAATCTATTCCTCTGTTGAAATATTATGGTTTTCTAGTGATTTTATCCTGTTGCCTGCCGAAATTCCTTTAAAGAAAAATTTTGAATCGGTATGGAATAAAATCAGAGGACAGCAGGAAGCATCTTCGGCTGTTATTTACACGGCATGCCCCAAACTATCGATAAATATTTTGTATAAAATTCCGCAAAGTACCCAAAGCATGTTTAAGCACTTATTCGAAAATATGCATATCATTCACAGTGCTTCGGCATTGCTCGGCAACTTACAAAGCATGGTGCCACCGGTTCATAAAAACACTTACGCCATTATCAACGATAAGCTTCTCGAAATAGCGGTATTCCACAACAAATCATTATTATATTACAATAGCTTCGATTGTACCGAAATTGAAGATTATCTGTATTATATCACCTGGGTTTACCGGGAATTGAATTTAAGTGCATCGCACAATCCATTGTTTCTGGCCGGCACAATATCAAAATCCGATCCTATTTATAATCTCTTAAAACAATATTTTTCGAAACTTGAATTTGCCCGTTTTAAGCATCCATTCAATATACCGCCAAGCGAAAAGCTACCACAAACCCATTCGCTTATTAATTTACTGTATTAATCCACTGTTCAATGCGCATTATCGGAGGTAAACATAAAGGCAGAAGATTTGAACCACCCAGGAATAATCCGGCCAGACCAACGACCGATATCGCCAAAGAAGCATTATTTAATATTATTGGTAATTATTTTAATTTCGATAGGATAGCCTTTCTCGATTTATTTGGAGGCACAGGCAGTTTAAGTTTTGAAATGGCTTCCAGAGATTGCCCGGATATCACACTGGTAGAAAGATTTCAACCCAATATAGCTTTTATTAAAAAAACTTCAGACTTGCTTCAATTGTCCATCAATATTGTAAAAGGTGATGTATATCAATATATTAACAGTGCAGCAGCATATCGTTATGATATTATTTTTGCCGGTCCTCCTTATGCCGATGCTAAACTTAAAACTTTACCTGAATTAGTATTAGAAAATAAATTGCTTACAAAGCCGGGATGGTTTATTTTAGAGCATTCGCCCAGACATCATTTCATAAATCATCCTCATTTATTCCAAAGCAGGCATTACGGGCAAACAAACTTTAGTATTTTCACTTACGAAACAAAAGCTGAATGATGAGTCACATAGCAGTTTTTCCGGGTACTTTTGATCCACTTAGTTTGGGGCATGTCGATATTGTAAAAAGAGCCTTGCATTTATTCGATACGATTTACCTCGCTATCGGTACAAATATGAATAAACACCCCATGTTTTCGCTGGACTTGCGCCTGCGATGGCTCAAAACCGTTTTTAAAGATTATGATCAAGTTCGTATTGATACTTATCATGGATTAACAGTAGATTTCTGCAAAGAAAAAAATGCCGCTTATATCTTGCGTGGTTTACGAAATACCATAGATTTTGAATATGAAAAAACCATTGCACAGCTAAACAATAAACTTAATCCTTTTATCGAAACAGTGTTTATCATGTGCAATCCTGCATACCATGCCATTAATTCAAGTGCCATTCGCGACATATTAATCAACCGTGGAGATGCATCTGCATTTCTGCCTCCCGAAGTGGCTATGGATATTCAAAAAAGTGTTGAAAGTCATTAAGCGGATAAAACATCACGGATAGAAGCGTAGACTTTAGATTTATAGCTGTCCATTTCAATTTCATTCACCCAAACAGCCTGATCAATATCTTCAATTTGCTGAGGAATCAATTTTTGTTCCTTTGTTTCCATATAAAACCACCAGGTACGTTTAAGAACATACTTCTTTTTTAATGTATAAGTATGAAAAGTATATTGATGACCGAAAGGTGCTAAACGTATCGGACCGGAAATAGTCAATTGCGATAAACCACATTCTTCACGAACTTCCCGTACAGCCGTTTCGGCTATGCTTTCTCCCTTTTTATGTTTCCCCTTAGGCAAGTCCCAAAAGCCCCTCCTGTGAATCAACAAAAATTTGTTGCCGTTTTTTACCAATCCTCCGGCTGCTTCTATCAATTTGAAACAAGCGAAAACCCGGTTGCGCAAATAGGCAAAATCAGGATATAGCAAAACATAATTAAAAGCTTGTTCAGCATTCATCAATTGGTCAATCAATGGCTTCAAGCGTAGCGATTGATCGCAAAAAAACAATTTTAAATTTTCAATGGCATCCCTTGATAGAATGTCTGTATCTGCTGCATCGCCTTCAATGAGAAAGAGCAGTGAATGATTGATATGTATTTTATAGCTTTGTGCCATGATATATCAGAAAATTTCAGCCCGCAAAATTGCAAATGCTTTGTTGCAAATTAATGCAATAAAACTAAACCTTCAAAAACCTTTTCACTGGGCATCGGGTTGGCAATCTCCTATCTATTGCGACAACCGGATAAGTCTATCGTATCCGCGGGTACGGAATCTAATTAGCAATACTTTTTTGTCTGCTGCAAAAGCATCTTTTCCCAATATCAATTGTATAGCAGCAGTAGCTACTGCCGGTATTGCACACGGAATGCTATTGGCCGACCGGCTCAATCTTCCTTTTGTATATATCCGGGCTCATGCCAAAAATCATGGAATGAAAAATTTGATTGAAGGAAAATTACCTCAACACGCCAAAGTACTTGTGATTGAAGATTTGGTATCTACAGGACAAAGCAGCCTGAAAGCGGTAGAAGCCCTCCGGGCCGAACATGCTGAAATTGCCGGTCTTCTGGCTATTTTCAGCTATGAATTCAGCATAGCCGAAAAAACTTTTGAACAAGCCGGATGTAAATTGATTACTTTAAGTGCTTATGAACATTTGCTCGAAGAAGCACTTAAACTTGAATATATCAATTCATCCATGCTGCCTGCTTTAAAGCAATGGCGCAAAAGCCCTGAACTTTGGCCAGTGTCGTAAAGAACGGTCATTGGAGCTTTCGAGCATATTTGCTGAATAATCTGTACTTTTATAAGTTCATTATCAGCCCGGTATTTTTCAAATAAAATATGAAAAAGTTAGTCTGTATTTTTCAATCTGCTCTTTTGTTGATTTTAGCCAGCTCAATTTCCCAATCAGCAAATGCCCAGCTTGGTTTGAAAACTTACGACACATTGAGTGCAAACCAACTGGCACAAAATCTGGCCGGAGCAGGTGTTATTATCAGCAATGTAATTATTAATTGCGACTCGGCCGGATATGGAACTTTCAACGGAGTAAATTCAAACCTGGGTATGGATGAAGGTTTACTCTTAACCTCAGGACTTCGAACCAATGCAAAAGGACCCAACGATGATACCGGTATTACCGGAGCGATGAACCATGGTGGTGATGCAGATTTAAATAAATTACTAACCAACAAGGTAACACACGATGCCTGCGCTTTAGAATTTGACGTTTACGTAACATCAGACACCGTAAAATTTAATTATATCTTTGGTTCCGATGAATATCTCGAATTTGTAAACACCAGCTTCAACGATGTTTTTGGTTTGTTTATATCAGGACCGGGTATCAACGGACCATTTTCCAAAAAAGCTATTAATATTGCCTTAATACCCGGTACTACAACCGCAGTAGCTATAAATTCGGTTAATAATCTGTTAAACTCAGCTTATTATGTCAACAATGGCACCGGCAATACCGCACCACAAGATACAAGTCCCTATTATATACAATATGATGGATTCACTACCGTGTTAACCGCAGTTGCAGCCGTGCAGAAATGCCAGACATATCATATAAAAATTGTGGTGGCCGATGCCGGTGATTATATGATGGATTCAGGTGTATTTATTGAATCGGGAAGTTTAAAAGCCAACGGTTTATCGGTAAAATCCAAGGTTTTTGTAGAAAACAATTTTCCTTATATTGTAGAAGGTTGCAACCACGGTACATTTGATTTTTCGCGTTCGAAAGTTGACTCATTTAAACAAGTTGTACACTATGTAATAGGAGGCACAGCCACCAACGGACTTGACTATACCTGGATACCGGACAGTGTGACGATAGCACCAATGCAAAAATCAGCTTCAATTATTATCGATCCCTTGATGGATGGAATACCTGAAGCTCTTGAAAATGTTATTGTTTACATAATAGATCCTTGTTCAGGCAATAATATTGACAGTGCTTTATTGGAGATAAAAGATCATATACAAGTCATTGCACCACCGGATACAACAATTTGTCCCTTCGATACCATAAAACTCACAGCATCGGGAGCTGCCAAATATGTATGGACTCCATCAAAGAGCCTGAGTATCGACACCATAGCTGATCCATATTTTTTTCCTACCAAGACCACCCAATATGTCGTAGGAGGAGGAGTATCGACATGTTGGGATTATGATACCCTAACGGTTTTTGTCCGCCCTATTCCTCCGGTTGATGCAGGACCCGATATTGATTTGTGTGAGGGGAAAAACACGATTGTCACCGCAACAGGTGCCTCCAGCTATCTATGGTCACCGGCCAAGGGTTTGAGCGATCCGAATATTGCCAATCCAGTGTTAGGGCCAAGCAGTTCTACCGTTTATTTTATTACCGGGACAGATAGCAACGGTTGTACCGGATTCGATACTTTACAAGTGTTTGTACATCAAAACCCGAATGCCAATATTCTGGAATCCGATACTACCATCTGCCCCGGAGAAGCCTTTCCACTTCATGCTTTGGGAAACGGTATCTATAGCTGGACCCCCACCTCCGGATTAAGCAACGACACAATAGCTAACCCCATCGTTATTATCAATGCTTCCAAGGTATATACATTAAGCATAAGCAATAGCTACGGATGTACCGACAGCGATCAAATTTCATTACAGGTATATCCAAAAACAGATCCAATGGCTGCCCCCGATACCACTATTTGTATGAACAGCAAGCTGACACTCAGAGCCTTTAACGGTATTGCTTATGCATGGGAACCGGCTGCTTTACTTGATTTCCCTAATACTCAGAAACCAACGGCAAGTATTCCCTGGCCACAAGTTTTTACAGTTATTATTACCGATATCAACGGTTGTCATGCCAGGGATTCTGTTAGCATCAAGCTCTATCCTTCGAGTCCTGTAATTGCGGGTCCTGACCAAAGTATATTCAGAGGCGATAGTACGCAGCTGCAAGCCAGTGGAGGATTATCCTATATCTGGAGTCCGGCAACAGACCTTAATAATCCCAATATACCGAACCCGGAAGCCAGCCCATCACAAACAATTGTTTACTTCGTCACCGGTACCGATAGCAATTCCTGCAACACTACCGACAGCGTAATTATTTATGTACTTGATCGTCCACTTATGATTATACCAAATGCTTTTTCTCCGAACCAGGACGGACTGAACGATGTTTTTAAACCGGTAATACTTGACGCAAAAACCCAAATTGATGCTTTTAGAATTTATAACCGTTGGGGGAATTTGATTTATGAAACCCAGGATATAAACCAAGGCTGGAACGGTAAATTTAATTCCATTGATCAACCGGTAGGAAACTATATTTATTTTATCTCGGGAGTCAGTTCAATTGGACAAGCTTTTGTAAAGAAAGGAAATTTCACTTTACTTCGTTAATTGAGTATCTTTACATACACATTATAAATGCAAAAATGTTCAGGATTGTGCACAAGTCAATGAGTAATAAGGGTCAAGCAATACTTCATACATTAAAAAGTGTTTTATCGGTATTGTTTGTACTTATTTCTTTTAATGCACATAGCCAATTGATTACAACGGCTAATAATAGTGCAAATGATTTGGCACAAATTATTGCCGGCCCCGGGGTTATCGTAAGCAATGCATCATTGAACTGTGCCGGTATAGCCGAAGGAGAATTTAATGGTGCAAACTGTAATATAGGAATCAATTCAGGAGTAATCTTAACCTGTGGAACCCGGACAAATGCGGAAGGCCCCAACAATAATGGAGGCATATCGGCAAATAATTCATATGCCGGAGATGCCGATTTGAATGCTTTATCAGGATCAACTACTCATGATGCTTGTGTACTTGAATTTGATGTATTTTCTCCGGCTGATACTTTACAGTTTAACTATAGTTTTGGTTCTGATGAATATTTGGAATATGTAGGTTCATTTAACGATGCTTTCGGATTCTTTATCAGTGGCCCCGGAATCAATGGCCCCTACTCCAACAACAGCATTAATATTGCACTAATACCTGGAACCAATACCCCGGTCACCATCAACAATGTAAACAATATCAACAATTCCTCTTATTATGTAATTAACGGTACCGGATCGAATGCACCATACAATTCCAGCAATTATTATATCCAATATGACGGATTTACAAAAGTACTTACTGCCGTAGTTGCCGTACAGCCTTGTGCAACTTATCATTTAAAACTTGCAGTGGCGGATGCCGTTGATTTTGTTTGGGATTCGGGAGTATTTATCGAAGCCGGAAGTTTAACCAGTAATGCCGCAACGGTAAACGGATTTACAAATGCGGGAATCAAAGATATGGTAGAAGGTTGTGTTGACGGCATTTTCTTATTTGAGAGAAGCATACCCGATACGGCTGCCGTTACCATAAATTATACCATAGGTGGAACTTCAACCAATGGAGTAGATTATAATTTTATTCCCAATTCTATTACCATTCCGGCCAATCAGACCCAAGCCTGGTTGAATATCAACGTCATGAATGACAATATTCCCGAAGGTGCCGAATCACTGATTATTTTTATTCAGGATCCCTGTTATGGGAATATTATCGATAGTGCCACCTTATGGATTCAGGATACTTTGATTGCAACGATATCGCCCGATACCACGATTTGCCCTGGAGGTACTGTAAATCTTTCGGCTAGCGGAGGTGCTTCTTATTTGTGGTCGCCTGCAGCAGGATTATCCAATCCATTTTCGCCCATACCTATAGCTACACCAGCAGCAACAACAACTTATACCCTGGTCGTATCGGCCAATGCATGTTCGGCTACCGATTCGGTAACCATTACGGTAAACCCGCCCGTTATTGCCAATCCGGGTCCCGATACCACCATTTGTTCGGGCGATTCCATACAGTTAAACGCATATCAACCCAATATTACCAGTTATTGGTGGGCCCCTCAAGCAGGAGTAAATGACTGGACGATACCCAACCCTATTATCAAACCCAATTTTACAACTACTTATTTTCTTACTGCAAAAGATAATATCGGTTGTACCTCATTTGGTTCAATCACTATCACCGTAAAACAAAGTCCTTTTGCAGATGCAGGTAATCCGGTAACAATCTGCTTTGGCGATTCCACTCAATTGCAAGCAAGCGGACCGGGCTCCTATACATGGAATCCGCCTACGGGACTTTCGAATACGGGTATTGCCAACCCATGGGCATCACCACCTGTCACCACTCAATATACTTTAACCGTTACAGCAGCTAATGGTTGCCCGGGCCAAGATTCGGTCAATATCGTGGTAACTCCACTTCCAAATACCAATGCCGGCCCCGATATCACCATTTGCGAAGGGGGCTCAACCCAACTCACGGCAAGTGGTGGTGTTACCTATTCCTGGCTCCCTGCGACCGGCTTAAGTGCCACCAATATTGCCAATCCTGTAGCCTCTCCTGCGATTACAACTACTTATACCGTTACAGCTACAAATATCTATGGATGCTCAAAATCCGATTCGATTATTGTGTCGGTCTTTCATAAGAACTTTGCCAATGCCGGCAACGATACGGCTATTTGTATCGGTTCTACAGCTCAGTTAAACGCCAGTGGAGGAGTGACTTATTTATGGACACCAAATTCCTTTTTGAGTAATAATACTATCTCAAATCCGGTATCCTTCACGATCAACTCCATCACTTATTCTGTCACCATGGTAGATGCAGCCGGATGTATTGATGATGATTCGGTACACATTAGTGTAAATCCGCTTCCACAAATCAACCTTACTCCAAAAGAAACGGCAATATGCTATGGTAATCAAGTTCAATTATTAGCATCAGGTGGTATCTTATACCAGTGGAATCCTGTTATCGGTTTAAGCAATGCCCAAATATCAAATCCTGTTGCATCACCAGGCAATACCATTACCTATTCAGTATTGATAACGGATGTCAACGGATGTTCACGTTCAGATACCGCCCGTGTAAATGTAAATCCTTTGCCTTTTGCTCAGGCAGGGAAAGACACCGCTGTTTGTATAGGAGATTCTGTAACATTAAACGGAAGCGGAGGCTTATACTATCAATGGGCTCCAGCCACAGGGTTGAGCAATCCGAATATAGCCTCGCCAATAGCCTCACCAATAGTAAGCACACTATACACGCTGACAGTGATTAACGGCAATAATTGCAGCGCTACAGATTCGGTATATGTTGTGGTAAACCCATTGCCAATTGCCGATGCCGGTCCGGATCAATCGGCCTGTTCGGGAATGAGTTTCAACTTGCATGCAACAGGAGGTATAAATTACCAATGGAGTCCGTCAACAGGCCTGAGCAATTCAAATATTGCCGATCCATTAGCTACTCCTCCTACAAGCATTCAGTATTCAGTGCTTGTATCAGATGCCAACGGATGTGTCCAATCGGATACGGTGAATATTACAATCCATTCGCTTCCTGTTATTACAGCCTCAGGAAATGTATCCATATGTCCGGATAATTCTACACCACTAAACAGTAGTGGAGCTATCAACTATACTTGGACACCGGCTACAGGCCTAAGCAATCCAAACATTGCCAATCCTATAGCCTCTCCATCGACAACAACAAGCTATACGGTGACAGGAATCGATACCAACGGGTGCCAGGGCAGCGATCATTTAACCGTTACAGTATATCCTGCCACTCAAGCAGATGCGGGGGCAGACCAGGCGATTTGTATTGGTGCTTCCACTCAACTCAACGCAACAGGAGGGGGCAATTACCAATGGTCGCCTGTACTAGGTCTGAGCAGCCCAACGGTGGCAAATCCTATTGTTAATATCAATGCAACGCAAACCTATACCGTGCAGGTAATGGATGCCAATGGCTGTTCGGAAAGCGATTCGATGACTGTTACCGTTAATCCACTGCCTGTTATTCAGCTTGCCCAGGGAGATACTTCCATTTGCGAAGGAGATTATGTGCAGCTTGGAGCATCGGGAGGAATACAGTATCAATGGACTCCTTCTGCAGGCTTAAGTAATCCGGGCATTGCCAATCCGGTGGCTACACCACTTAGTGCGATGCATTATGTTGTCAGCGTCACCGATGTGAATGGTTGCGAAAATACAGCAGCACTTAATATTGACTTTTATGCTGCTGTTGATCCTGATGTACAACCTGTAAGTATTAGTATCTGTCCGGGAGAAAGTGTTCAGCTTAGCGCATCGGGAGGCGTTTCATATCAATGGACACCACCAAGCGAATTGGATGATGCCAATATTTCGAATCCTGTTGCCACACCGTCAACAAGTACGGTTTATACCCTTACCATCATTGACATACATGGTTGTTCTTATCAAGGGCAAAGCGACATCACGATTTATCCGGCCGCTTTTGCCGATGCCGGCCCCGATCAAAGTATTGTTAAAGGGCAAATCATTCAATTAAACGGAATGCAGGGAAGCAGTTATTTATGGACACCGGCAACAGGCCTTTCAGACCCTGCAATACCCAATCCGAAAGCATTGCCCGAAAATTCCACATGGTATGTATTGCATGTTTGGTCTGCTGACGGGTGCGAAGCGATTGATTCGGTATTTATTGAAGTGCTACCGGTAACAACCGTTTATATACCCAATGCATTTTCGCCTAATGGTGACGGTCAAAATGATGAATACCTTATCGAACCGCATTATGGATTTGAACTGCAACTGCTTCAGATATTCAACCGTTGGGGAGTGATGGTATTTGAAACCACTACACCGGGAATGGGCTGGGACGGCACATATCAAGGACAAAAACAAGCTATCGGAACCTATGTATATGTTTTAAAAGGTTTTGATAGTCTGGGAAATCCAATAATCAGGAAAGGCAATATTTCTCTGCTACGTTAGCAATATATTATTTTAGACAAATAATATTTTTTTTCTCAGTATATTCTTTAATAAAAAGCTACCTTTCAGCAATTTATCTGTTTTATGATATTTACATCTATTCATTCGTGTAATTAAATCTATTCAGGTTAAAATAAAAGCCTATTATTGTCCATCATTATATTTATTCATAAATTATTTAACCCATAAGCCTAATATTATGTCAAAGCGAATTGTATTTATTATTGCTGCCTTTTTAATGCTGAATATTACATTTTTATCTGCTCAGGATATCGTAAATAATCAAATTGATAACATTACAAAACAATTATTGAAACAAGGTTATGAAGAAACCCACGATGTATTCTTCGAAAGTCTAGATAATGGAAAATATGCATATTATTCCGTTGATTTGGAAGCAGGTGTTGAGTATCAAATTGTAGCAGTATGTGATGAAGACTGTGGCGACATAGATATGTGCATATTCGATGGCAATGCAAATGAATTGGATTGTGACAAAACAGATGACGACATTCCGATATTAATTTTCACCGCTACAAAAACAGGCGAGCATAGTATTTGGGTAAAAATGTACGATTGCACTATTAACCCATGCAAATTCGGTATTGCTATCTTCGGAAAATAGAAAACAGATTCTTAGGAAAAAGATAATTGCTTATTCCATCACTTTTCCGGCCAGCAAATAGAGTACGGCCATCCGGATAGCCACTCCATTTTCAACCTGATCGAGTATTATAGATTGTTTTGAATCGGCTACATTACTTGTGATTTCAACCCCCCGGTTGATGGGGCCGGGGTGCATAATAATGACTTCATTTTTCAAACTATCAAGCAATTGTTTGTTCACCCCGTAATATAAAGCATATTCTCTGAGTGAAGGAAAGTAGCGAACGGTTTTGCCATCGGCAGTATGTTCCATTCTTTCGAGTTGAATACGCAGGATATTGGCTACATCGCACCATTCGAGAGCTTTCCGGATATCGTATTCCACTATGATACCTAAAGTATCTATGAATTTGGGAATCAAGGTGGGCGGGCCACAAAGCATTACTTTAGCTCCCAGTTTTTTAAGACAAAAAATATTGGACAGGGCTACTCTGGAATGCATGATATCGCCCACGATTACAATTTTTTTACCTGCTACGCAGCCAATTCGTTCTCTTATTGAATAAGCATCGAGTAAAGCCTGGGTAGGATGTTCGTTAATACCATCGCCTGCATTGATGATATTGGCGTCAATATGCCTGGAGAGTAATACCGGAGCTCCCGGAGCCGGATGGCGCATCACGACCATATCTACTTTCATAGCTAAAATATTATTAACCGTATCAATCAGCGTTTCTCCTTTTTTTACTGAAGAAGAAGATGCTGAAAAGTTAACAATATCGGCCGACAATCTTTTTTCGGCCAGTTCAAAACTAATCCGGGTTCGTGTAGAGTTTTCGAAAAACAAATTGGCAATCGTGATATCACGCAGAGAAGGGATTTTCTTAATCGGCCGGCTCAACACTTCTTTAAAACGGTCGGCAGTAGAAAAAATAGTTTGTATATCGGAAGTTTTGAGGTATTTAATGCCCAATAAATGTTTTACACTCAATGCACCCATTAGTTGTGTTTTTCGATAATCCAAATAGTGTCTTTACCGGCTGTTTCTTTCCAATCCACTTTGATATATTCCGCACGAACAGCATCAACTCTAATGCCGGTATAATCGGCTTGCACAGGCACATGCCTGCTTAAGCGTCTGTCAACCAATACCATTAATTCTACTTTGGCAGGTCTTCCGAAATCGAGCAATGCATCCATTGAAGCGCGGATAGTTCGACCTGTAAACAAGACATCATCAATAAGGACAATATTTTTATTTTCGATGCTAAATTCAATGGTTGTATCATTAGGACGGATGAATTTTTCGTTTCTTCGAAAGTCATCCCGATAAAAAGAAACATCCAGTTTTCCATATTCAATCTGTTGTCTTTTCATCAATTGGTTCAAGCGATTCACTATTCTATTACTAAAATAAATGCCTCTGGGTTGAATACCGATTATACAAGTATTTGTAAAATCTCCATGGTTTTCGATTAATTGATGACAAAGCCGGTCGAGGGTAAGTTGAAAATGATCGTGGTCGGATATCACGCGTGGTTTCATCATGTGGATTTGGCAAAAGTAGGAAAAAATTGTTTTATAAAAAGGCTTTTAATATTTGATTGATGGAATGAAGATAAGAAGTTCCAAACAGGTTGACATGAACCAATAATGGATAAAGCTGACAAATGCCTATTCTGTTTTCATATTCGCTGGACAAGGGATAAGTTTCATGATAAGCCTTGTAAAAGGCCGGGTCGAAGCCTCCGAATAAACGACTCATAGCCAAATCCATTTCACGATGGCCGTAATATACAGCCGGATCAAAAACAGCAGCCTGTCCGGCCGGTCCGTTTAAAAAATTTCCACTCCATAGATCTCCATGCAGCAATGAAGCCTTTTCTTTGGGAAACAAATCAGGAATTTTTTTGAATAATTGTTCAAACGAATGCATTACTTTTTCAGGAATTAATCCATTTTCGTTGGCTAAATCGAGTTGAGGCTGTAAACGGTAGCGGATATAAAAGTCAGGCCATAAACCTTGCGGATGATTATTCTGAATCAAAGATCCGATATAATTGCTATGATCGAGTCCGGATTTTGCTTGCCGGTGCTGATGTAATAAAGCCAAACCCTGTCCAAAATTTTCCCAAAAATTTTTTTCTCCCGGAGCCTGATCAATCCATTCAATCAAAAGCCAGGATTGATTATTTATGCTTCCCCGGGCTAAGGGACGGGGCACAAAAAGCCCTTTACCTGAAAGCAATTTTAAACCCTTGGCTTCAGCTTCGAACATACCGGATGCAGCTTTGGAATGATTCCATTTCAGAAAGAAATTACCCAAAGCGGTGTTTAACTTTCCGGCCATATTGATACTTCCTCCTCCAAGGGGAATCAAATGATTAATCCTGCAATTGCTGCCAAATAGAGTTCGCAGATTGAAGGCAATATCCTGTAATAATGGCGAATCATTCATTCTATATGGATATCGAAGGGTAAACGTTTTTGAAAACCTTTGAAATGGATTAATTCATTCAGTGTTTGCCAATTATGCCATAATGTAAGCATATTAGCGGCATTTGTGCTTAAAGATTCATCGCCTAAAAAATCGCTGAATATTTCTAAAGGATTTTCTTTTTCCGGATAGACGCAAATGCGATAAGATTCAATATTTGCAAGTGATTTGGCTTCGGCTAAGGCTTCATCAATTCCTCCCATTCGATCGGCCAGGCCATTATTGATTGCCTGATTGCCCGACCATATTCTGCCTTCGGCCAATTTGCGAACCCGGGAGCTATCCATATTTCGGCCTTCGGCTACTTTTTGTAAGAAATCCTGATAGCCCAAATCAATACCTTCTTTAAAGAAGGCCTCTTCACCTTTCTCGAGTGGCCGGTATGGATCGAGGATATCCGAATAAGTACCGATTTTCACCGTATCGAGGTCAATTCCCAGTTTATCGCGGGTAATTCCCTGCAGATTGGGCCAAATTGCAAAAATGCCAATAGAACCGGTGAGTGTATTGGGTTGAACAAAAATAGTATGAGCAGGAGCGGCCATTTGATAACCTGCCGAAGCCGCCAGATTACCCATGCTTACTACCAAAGGTTTTTGAGCTGCCGTAAGTTTTATTTCTCTCCACATCCGGTCTGATGCAGCAGCATCGCCTCCGGGACTATTAATACGAACAAGCACCGCTTTGACCATAGTATCTCGCCTGATATCGCGAAATATACGGGCAAAAGTAATCGCACCTATTTTCCCAGGTGCCGCTTTGGTATTGGTCACATCACCTTCCATAAATACCAAAGCAATTTTATTATCGCTCTTTTGTTCCGGTGTATTTTCTATGGCATCGGCATAATCAGCAATTGACATAAAATGTAATTTATCATTACCGGAGAGCGAGTCCATAGCTCTGATTCGTTGCCGAACCTGATCGCCAAACAACACATTATCGATAAGATGCAGTTGCTTAGCTGCCGGTGGATTTCTGGCTTCAAAGCGATTGATTACACCGTTGAGTGCCTCCGGTTGCCAATTACGGTCGGCAGCAATATTGCTTAGCATTTGATCGTAAACAGAACGCAAGAAAGAACGTAACTGCTCCTTATTAGCCACACTCATTTGGGTGTTGCGTAAAGGTTCGGTGGCACTTTTATATTTTCCATGATACCAAATCTTAAAAGAGATACCGGCTTTTTCAAGACCTCTTTTAAAAAACAATGACCGGGCAGCAAAACCTTTCAACATCAAAATACCCGATGGTTCAATAAAAATACTATCGGCAAGCGAGGCCAGATAATAGGATTTCTGCGATACCCACTGACCGGAAGCAACAATAAACTTTCCACTTTGTTGAAATGCTTTGAAAGCCTCACGAAGTTCTTCGATAGTAGCAAGGCCGGGAGCCCCCATGCCCATTTCTATCATCATACCGTCAACCTGTTGATCATTAGCAGCATTTTTTATTGCATTGATCATTTCATATAAGCCGATATTCCGGTGCCAACCGGCTTTGCTAAAGGGGAAAAGTGGTTCCAGAGTGGAATGATCGGGTAAGGCACTTTGTAAAGACAGTTTCAGAATAGTATGCTTTTTTACCGGTTCATTTTTTGCCAATGAACGGCTTAATCTTCTGAAAGCAGCCGGAAGCAGCATAAGTAATAATAAGAAAATCAGAAGTCCGGCTAAAAAGGATGCTAATACGCTTTTGAGAAATTGTTTCATATTGTTAATATTTTTTTAAACCGGAAAAAAGGAAGCTCTTATTCATTATTCCAGCATTTCAGTAATTTTACCGTATGAAGGCAAAGGTTTATTTAATGCTGGGAACCAATATTGGTTCAAGACAAGCAAATTTACAAATTGCAACAGCACAATTGGCTAAATTAATTGGAGAAATAAAAGAAAGATCGGCCATTTACGAAACCGGTCCCTGGGGTGTTATGGATCAACCGGATTTTCTTAACCAGGCTATTTTGATAGAAACTGAATTATCACCTGAAAAATTGCTGGACGCTTTGCAAGGTATTGAGTATGAAATGGGCATGCGAAAAAAACGTAAATGGGGCGAACGCCTGATTGATTTGGATATATTGTTCTATAATGACCAGATTATTGATAACGAAAGACTTCAAATCCCACATCTGTTAATGACCGAACGCAGGTTTGTATTGACTCCTTTAAATGATATTGCACCAGATTTTGTACATCCTGTTTTTAAGAAAAGTATCCGTCAATTATTAAACAGCTGTCAAGATCCTTTGAAAGTGATGATTCTCCAAACAGATGCAGTATAAGCTAATCGCTATAGAAGGAAATATAGGGGCAGGCAAAACGACCTTATCAAAAATGCTTGCCCAAAAATATGGCGCACGGCTGATTTTGGAACAATTTGCCGAGAATCCTTTTCTACCCAAGTTTTATGAAAATCCAAAAGAGAATGCTTTTCCGCTGGAATTGTTTTTCATGGCCGAGCGCTTTCAGCAATTAAAAGAAAAAATACCGGCTGCCGATATTTTTCAACAGGCAATTATCTCGGATTATATGTTTACCAAGTCGCTGATTTTTGCCAAGGTCACCCTTGAAGAAGATACTTATCAATTATACTCACGCCTTTTTCATATCATCAACCCTACCCTGCCTCAGCCCGATTTGATTGTTTATCTGTATGCACCGGTTGAACAACTTCAGGCTAATATAAAACAAAGAGGCCGCTCATACGAACAAAATATTTCCAATGATTACCTTGAAATACTCCACAAAACCTATATGAACTACTTTAAACAAATGCCTTCACTGCGTATCTTGATTGTAGATATTAATAATGCCGATTACGCTCATGATAAAAATGTATTTGAACAATTCCATGCTTTACTTGATATCGATTATCCGAAAGGCATCAGCTGGCGAAAACTGGTGTAGAACAATTATCTTTCGGCTCATCAGTATCCCATTCAAGCAACACTGATGAAATTGAAGATAAAAATGATGTAAGTGTTCAATCAATAATGCACTTCATCCTGACTAATTATTAGAGCATGGTTCATTAGAGCATCGGCATTTTTTGAATCCCTGATAGCCATATAATGCCCCCGCCAGCTGGCCCATACAATAAAATACGAAACCGGGTATTTGTTCAAACCGAGATAGGTCAAATTATCCCATTCATTTTTATCAATCCGTCCGGTATTTTTAGGACCGACTTCCGACATACAGATTGGTTTATTCAGCGCCATCAGTGCACTCATACTTTGGTTGGTATCAATCTGCGAAAGATCGTTGTGGTAATAGGAAAGGCCTACAATATCCACATAATCGCTACCGGGATAATAATAAGTAGTAGATTTCATGGCATCGTTTCCCTGATAATTGGGACCATAAACCCAAAGCAGATTATCCAGTTGTCTTTGGTTCTCGAAATAATCGTAGGTATAGAGCCACAAAGCTTTAAACTGATCTTGTGTAGGAAAATCTTTATTATCGCCCCACCAAAACCATCCACCATTCATTTCAAGATAAGGTCTGAGCAATACGATGATATTACGGTCTTTCAATTGCTGTAATAGATTTCCGGCATTGTTGAGCAATATCATTAAGCGATCGTTGGCCAAAGTACCCTCGGTATATACATCCTCATAGTTATATTTCTTTTTATCATGAAAACTATCGCCATACTTCCGGTTAAAAGGATTAGGCATATACATACAAATAGTGATAAGACTACCACTGTCTGCCGCATTAATGATACTAGGCATATACTCGGTACTAAAAGAAGAAAAATCCGTCCAATAGCCCATATCGGTAGCCAAAACGCCCGGTTTTCTACTTAAACCGTAAAACAAATCCGGATCGAAATAAGGAGCTCCGGGTTCTGCCTGGCCAATATACTGCCCGGCTATCAAAGAATCAGAATTGCCAATCATGGTAAGATAATTTAAAATAGCGGCTTTCTTAGTTGTATTCAATGAATTGTAAGGTGTGACGACCAAAGTGTCGAGCTTAATAAAATCTGCTTTCTTGCAAGTAGGCATCAGGCTAAGCAATGCAATACTTATTATCAAACGAAATTTCCGGAGTTTTACCCGTGCATGTGGTTTAAGGATTGAGTTTTTACTGATCATAATTTGTCATTTGTGAAAGGATAAATCTAATCTTTGTTTACTTAGTAACGGACTTTCGTGTATTTATTGCCCCTATCGATATTTATAGCATGAGCTTTAATTAATGCTCCTTTCCCCGTAATTTATATTGCATTTATTTATTAGATTTATGTTTATCTTTGGAATTTATGGGCTTACAGACAACAAAAATTTACAAAAAATAAAAAATCCTTTGGATCATATTATTGAAGATAAAACATTGATTAACTAATATTTAAAATAACTGCTTACATAAACGTATAAACGCAAGGGTGATTTTATACAGATGTTGGCGTGCATTACAAAATAGAGACAATATGAAACAGATTATTACATTTTTATTTCTTTTATTTACAATAATTGTTTACGGACAAGATATTAAAACTTCTGATTTTACTTACCAAATAAAGAATTACGATATATCTGACTTACTAACACTTAGTAAATTTCAAATTGAAAATGACACAACGACTGTTGACAGAACCGAACCGATAGGATACATTGGGGAAAATTATCAAAGATTTCATATTCACTTTATTTCTGTTATTCAGACCCCAAACAACAAACTTCAATATCTTATTTACGGTAAAACAAAAGTGAAAGAAAATATTTGCTCTTTTCAAGGTACATTAACCATAAAAAAGTCCAGAACTTATGACGAAGGAGATGTCCCGACCCTAAAGCAAGGGTATATACAAGGACAATATGAATTCTTTGAAGACCCCGACCAAAAGGAAACTGGAATATTAAAAGGGATTTTTCAGACAGACTTTTACATAGATGAACAAGGTAAATTAAAATATGATGCCTTGATGTTTATTGCAGATGGTTTTGATAACAATCAATTTGAAGGTACTTGGACAAGCTACAATACAGGAAAATCAAAAAAATGTAATTGGGGAGACTATAGAATACCCGAATGTAATTGGCTAAATGGTTGTGATACAGGAGCAGGAGAATTTAGCATAAATGAAAAATATTTAAAGAATGGCTGGGAAAATTATAGACTTGCTTGGGGAACATATTCAGAGACCTCTGAAGTCATTAAAGCTCGACAAAAAGAAAACGAACAATGGTGGATTAAAAAATAAACAACGACACGCCAACAACTAAGTATTC
>JAJRWN010000043.1 GCA_024276745.1 Bacteroidota bacterium | reverse complement strand
CCTACTGCTTCAGCGGTCGATATCAGCAACTGGTGGCTGACGGATAATAAAAATATTCCGGAAAAGTATAAAATTCCTAATGGAACTATCATTCCTGCCGGAGGTTTTAAAGTATTTGATGAAAATCAGTTTGGTATTGGATTAAATGCTTTTGGACTGAGCAGTTCCGGTGAAATGGTTTTTTTATTTTCAGCCGATGCCGGTGCAAATCTGACCGGATATTCCAGTGGTTGGAATTTTGACGGACAATATAAAAACAAAGCTTTTGGTGTTTATACCAATAGTACCGGAAAACAATTGTTTGTCGCCATGACTCATTCCACTATGGGTCGCCCTAATGCTATTCCTGACGTAGGACCTATTGTTATTAATAAAATTAATTATTTTCCGGATATTAATAATGATGAATTTTTGTGTTTAAAAAATATTGGTGACACACTGGTAAATTTGCACAGTACTGCTTTTCCTGATTCCACCTGGGAAGTCTCCGGCATTGGATTTGCCTTTCCTCCCGGTGTGAGTATGGCTCCGGGCGAAAGCATTTATCTCACTAAAGCACTTCCTTCACAGTTTCGAACTAAGTATAATATTCCTTCCAATGTTGGTGTATATCAATATTTTGGCAGTTTAAACAATCAGGGCGAATCAATTACCCTCTATGCAATTGGGAATTTATATACAAAAGCTACAGGTTCTTTTATGTCGCGTATCGTGATTGATAAAGTAAAATATAACGATAAGCTTCCCTGGCCATTATCGGCTGCCGGATTAGGAGATTATCTGAAACGTAATGTGGACACCGATTTCGGTAATGATGTAGCCAATTGGTCAGCTACAAATGGAAGTATTGCTCAGCAGATTGAAAAGTTAAGGCTTTCACCGGTAAATCTTCAACCGGTTCCTGCGCATACTCAGGTAGTTTTTAGTGGATTTACCGGCAGGGCCGAACTTTCCATATTTAATGTAAACGGTTGCAGGATTGAGGTATTAAATCTCGATGCAAACCAGGTGGTAAATCTTCAAAATTTAAATTCCGGTATTTATTTCTATCAATTACAAACCATGGATGGTGTTTATAATGGTAAGTTGATTAAAGATTAAGCCGTTTAGAATTTGATATTGATACCCAACAGAAAATGTCTTTGTTCATAATATCTGGCCGGATTATCAGGAGGCGTATTGTATGATCGAGGATCACGCGGATCTAAATATACCGGATCGCGCCATTGAGTAGGCACCGGGTCGCCATATTCCCATGCTCGTCCGGTTACCGGGTTCACAATAGCGGTATTCTTATTATTCAGGGCATTGGTTAATTCAAAAGTAGCCGCAATTTGTACTTTTTTAATGTTCCACCATTTTTTTATATTAAAATTTAACCAAAAGCCTGAAGCTCCTAATTTTTGATATCGATGATCCGGATTTGGATCTGGTTCATAAATCGGCCGGTTCGAAACCACTTCATAACCGGTAAGTACATAGGGTGTATATCTTTGCCCCGTACGGTAAACAGCTTCCAGATAAGCAGAAAAATGATTTAAAATTTTGATGCCAAATAAAGCGGTATCTCGATTTACGGTAAATATACCGTAGGTTTTGATATCTAAAGGGCTATCCCAGGCAAGTGGCAACTCTATGGTTGATATTCTGTTTCCGGTAAGCAGGATATCCTGTATTGATTGGCTTGACGAAGAACTTTGTCCGGTAGCTATGCTGTATGATGCCGATATTTGTCCTTTGAACCAAGTGCCTATCCGTTTTATGTAAGCTATTTCAAGACCTCTTATCCGGGCATAATCCGAATTGATGTGTATGGTCCGGTTTACTTCACGACCGGTTACATCTTTTAAGAGGATAGATGTGGCCGTTATAAAATCGTATTTATCTTTCCAAAATGCATCAATATTAAGAGCATCGTTGGCTGTAATTTGCGATTTTAATCCCAGTTCATAGCTAATATCCACTTCAGGGTTTAAATCAGGATTCCCTAAACGGGCTAAGGTGCTCCTGTCGGCAAAATAGGGATTTAATCCTGTATAAATATAGGATGGATGTGGTGATATGGTTGAATGACTATAATTGAAATACATCATTTGGTTTTCTTTGATAGGGAAAGAAGCCGAAAATTTGGGTAATAATCTGAGTTTCATTCGCCTGTTGCCTATTCCAATGGTATGGTCAAGATAGCTTTGTCGAATTTCATCCCGGATAGGAGCTTCAGGGTTTTGGATAGCATCGTCAACAAATTTTCCGGGCATCCAGTATTCAAAACGAAGACCTATTTCTGCTATCAGACCAAGATATTGGATTTTATCTGAGCTATAAAAGGCACCTTTTAGTGGTTTTACATGCCATACATCGCTTAAATCACCCAGACGGTACGATTGGGTATATTGCCCGTCAGCCAATTTTATGGGAGCTCCAATCCATGGTCTGGTAATATCTATCCACTGCATTTCCTGCCTTGTGATTTCCATGCCTAATGTAAGCCGGTTACGGGTATTCGATGAATAAATATTGGTCGATGCCCGCATGGTATATTCTTCTACAAAATGATCGTGCCAAAGGGTAGCAATTCCTCCATTATTGTATAAACCGGGGCCGGGATTGATAAAAACAATACTGTCGTCAGGATTAAAATATCCGCTTGGATAAGACACGATAGAACGTGGATCAAACTCGGTATTTACCTCATCGGGTCTCCAATTTCGACCATTGGCATCGGCACGAAGTTTTACATAAAGTCTGCTAAACGTTAGCTTGTAAGATATTTGATTGTTTACCGTTTGCTGCCATTCCAGGGTTTCTAAATTGGTGTCGTGGGTGTAGGTGTTTGCATTATCCGGTTGCAAATGAAAATTAAACTGATAGCCGGGCGTGAATGGTACATCATTCCCGGTGATGCGCAACATATTGAAATCTTGATTTACAGTAAGCGATTTTAAATAACTGAATTTAAGCTTTTTAGTGGATGAAAAATCATAATTAAATTTCACCATAGCTGCCCACCGGTTGTCCTGATAGGGGGTGAATTTTGTTGTACCCGGATATAAAGAAGTGTAAAGCTGATTGGCCGGATTTTTTGTAAACTCATCGGTAAAATTGAGCTTTAGGGTTGTGAAATATTTTAATTTCCCATTGATTTTTTTATTTAGAAATCCTACCGGGCCTCCTGCTGCCAGTTCCATATCTTGCTGGTTGAATACACTGTTCCATGCAGAATTAAATCCAAAATTATCCCGTTTATATGAACCGCTAAAAGAAAATTGATCTCCACCCGAACGGGTTTTTGTGTTCACCGTTCCGGATGTGGCATCACCGTATTCTACCGAATTATTTGAGGTATTTACTTCTATACTGCTTACGGCATTGGTTCCTATATCGATACCAAAACCGGTTCCTGCCAAGGGGTCTTTGGCGCTTACTCCATCTATAAAGAAACCTGTTTCGTAGGTTCGCCCTCCTCTTATATGGATACCTTCAGGATTGTTTACTAT
Source organism: Bacteroidota bacterium (assembly GCA_024276745.1). GTDB lineage: Bacteria > Bacteroidota > Bacteroidia > Chitinophagales > S012-47 > JAJRWN01. The sequence continues at coordinate 947 of JAJRWN010000043.1, read as the reverse complement.
CCCTGTTTGCGAATTGAGTATATCTTGTATTTGACCTGCAGGTGCCGATTCCAAAACATCTTTTCCAATTTCTACCGTGTTTTTGGGGTCATTTACATCTACCAGTGGCTTTTGCCCAACGATAACGATCTCCTGATCAATAGTAAGCACCGTTTCTTTCAAGCGGATGTTTAATAAGCGTTGCTGTCCGGCTGTGAATTTAATTCCTGTAAACAGTTTCTTTTCGTAACCGATATAAGACAATGCTATGCTGTATTCGCCCGGTGGAATATTGGTAATCTTATAATTTCCGTCAAGATCGGATGATGCTCCTAATGAAGTACCTTGAATAAAAATATTTACACCTATAAGCGTTTCACCGGTATTGTAATCTGTGATTTGACCGTATAAGCTAGCTTTATTTTGAGCATATGATGTCAGGGATGTTAAGAAGATTAATAAGCAGGTGGCGGCTTTTCTCGGCATGCCCCAAAAGTAAAATAATTTGCTTTATTTCAAGTACGATTATTAACTACGATTTGTGATCTGCGAATAAAAACACCGGCTTATTTCTTCTCAATCAATTGAATCAATTTGTTGAACCTGCCAATTATCGTAAGCGTTTCTTTGTGCCAGTCTGTAGCCTCATCTGATGCATGATTTTGCTCGCTGTATATTTGCTGAAATATGGTGTCGTTGTCGAAATAAGTTCTGGTTTCTGTAAATGTTGATTTATCGCGATCGAAAACCTGATTGTCATCGAAACTCAACATTTGGGTTGAATCCCAATATATCGGCCGGTTATAACGTTCCATCCGGTCGAAAACAAAAGAAAGCTTCTGGTGCAATAAGTAATATTCGGTCACAGATTGGAAGGTCTCGCCCAAATGCCGGGCTATGATTTTTTCCAGGGTAGATTGATGATAATAATAAATTACATTTCCTCCTTCGGTACTTTCCCAAAGATT
>JAJRWN010000042.1 GCA_024276745.1 Bacteroidota bacterium | reverse complement strand
TTGTTTAAAATCAGCTATTCGAAGCATTGTTATCACAGGCGGTGAACCCTTAATGCATCAGCTTAATCCACTTACAAAAGTACTACGAAATAATGGGTTTTCCACTCATTTGGAAACTTCAGGAGCTTATCCTTTATCGGGTCATTGGGATTGGATATGCTGTTCGCCAAAAAAATTTAAAACATCTTTAGATAGCCTTGTCTATGCCGCTGATGAGCTGAAAATTATTGTGAGCAATAAAACAGATTTTACTTGGGCAAAAAAATATGCCGGCAAGACTAAAGATAATTGCAAATGGCTACTTCAGGCAGAATGGAATGTACAAGAAAAAGTGATGCCTTTGATTTTTGATTTCATTAAAAACAATCCTGAATGGCAGATTTCCGTTCAAATGCACAAATACCTAAATCTGCCTTAATGCAATTCTTCCTTAAATATGTATATTCCCTTACATTGCTTTTGGGTTTAATCAATCCGGTTGATGGCCAGCATACGATTGACAATGCCAATTCAAGAGCCAGGAAATTATATACAAAAAGCAAGGATTATATCGCCACCAGAAATATCGACAAAGCAATTGAAACATTAAAACTGGCCATCGACAAAGATTCTGAATTTGTTGACGCTTATATTCTTTTAGGCGATTTACAATATTTAAAAAGAGCATTTTCCGAAGCTGCCCAAAATATGGATCAATCCATACGCTTATTGCCGGATTATTCACCAAAGCCCTATTATATAGCCGGCATGTCGTATTGGGAAACAGATCAGTATGATTCGTGTATTGCCAGATTAAGTCATTATATCCAAATGGCTACTGCCAATGAATCAAGCCGGAATAAAGCCAAAAGGATGCTTAAAAATGCCCGCTTTTCCGCCACTGCCATAAAAAATCCTCTTCCCATTGAAGCGACAAATCTGGGTAAAAAAATCAATACGGCCGACCATGATTATTTGCCCAGCCTGACAGCTGATGAAAGCATTCTGATATTCACAACAAGGCTTGACGGGGAAAATGAAGATTTCTTTATGAGCCGGAAAGAAAAGGGAAAATGGACACAGGCCGTATCAATGGAATCAATAAATAATCCGCAAAGCAACGAAGGTGCTCAAAGTATCAGTCCTGACGGACAAACGATGTATTTTGCAAGTGACAGAGGAAGCACACACGATATAAATTTCGATCTTTTTGTAAGCCGAAGATTAAAAAACGGATGGTCTGCACCGGAACGTTTACCCGCTCCGGTAAATACAAAATACTACGAATCGCAGCCTTCCATATCGGCCGATGGCCGGAGTTTATATTTTGTCAGCAATCGTCCGGGTGGAAAAGGACAGAGAGATATTTGGATGACACAATTGGGAGCAGACGGGCAATGGTCAAAGCCTGTAAATTTGGATACAAGCATAAACACCCCTTTCAACGAGGAAGTACCCCTGATACATGCAGATGGACAAACACTTTATTTTGGTTCAGATGGTCATGTTAGTATGGGCTCAGGTGATATTTTTTTCAGCAGAAAAGAAGATGGACACTGGACCAAAGCCGTTAATCTTGGTTATCCCATCAATACGAAAGGATATGACGGTAGTTTATTCATCACGGCAAGTGGAAAAACAGGCTACTTCTCTTCCGACCGAGCCGGTGGTTTTGGGGGCTTTGATTTATACCGCTTTCCGGTTCCCGAATCAATACGTCCGCTTGCAGTCACTTATGTAAAAGGACGGGTGTTTGATGCAGAATCACAGCGCAATCTGAAATCAATAGTTATCCTAACAAATCTAAATGATTCCTCGGCAGCTGCCATCAAGGTAAAATCGAACGATGGTAATTTTTTAGTCACGCTGATATCAGGAAACGAATATAATTTTAGTGTTGAAAAAGAAGGTTACTTATTCTATTCTGCCCATTATACTTTGGAAAAAAAATCATTTCAAAAGCCATTACTGATTGAAGTTCCGCTAAAACCAATTGCATCAGGGGCTGTTTTAGTATTACACAATGTTTTTTTTGAAACAAACTCATCCGTATTGCTCCCTGAATCTTATCCTGAATTAAACCGGGTTATAGATTTGCTAAACAAAAATCCGGAATTGCATATTTTAATTTCAGGGCATACAGACAGTATAGGTACAAAAGAGCATAATCAGATATTATCTAAACAAAGAGCCGGATCGGTAGCTGCCTATTTTGCCGCCAATAATATTGACTCAAACCGAATAGAAACAAGAGGATTTGGTGAAGAGAAACCATTAGATACGAATCATACAGAAAGCGGACGGGCCAAAAACCGGAGGGTTGAGATTACTATTTTAAAAGTTCAATAATTGTATTTTCCTTTCCAAAGTGCTTTCAATCTTTTTCTGATTTCTTCTTCCCGTGCATTTTTCCCGGGGTCATAAAATTTCATTCCGCTTATGGATTCCGGCAAATATTCCTGCAAAGTAAAATTTTTATCGAATTGATGAGCATACTTGTAATGCTTACCATAATCAAGTTCTTTCATCAGTTTATTAGGTGCATTCCTTAAATGCAAGGGGACTCCTAAATCTCCGTTTTTTTTCACTTGTGCCAAAGCCATGTCGATAGCGGTATAAGCAGCATTACTTTTAGGAGATGAAGCGAGATAAGCCACCGTCTGTGATAAAATAATACGGCATTCTGGATAACCAATTTTTGAAACTGCCTCGAAACAGGTATTTGCCAAAACCAAAGCAGTCGGGTTGGCATTGCCGATATCTTCCGAGGCCAAAATCAAGAGTCTTCTGGCAATAAATTTTGGATCTTCACCGGCTTCAATCATACGTGCCAGCCAAAAAATACCGGCATTCGGATCGCTGCCCCGTATTGATTTGATAAAAGCAGAAATAATATCGTAGTGTTGATCACCTCCCTTGTCATAGCGGGTCATGGCCTGTTGAGCAATACGCAATACAGAATGATTGCTAACAATGATTGGATCGCTTTCGGTTTGATCAATTAAAAGCTCGAGGAGATTAAGTAATTTTCGGGCATCGCCCCCGGAAAAGCGAAGCAGTGCATCCGTTTCCCTGAATTCAATATGATAATTTTTTAAAAACACATCCTCTTCTGTTGCATGATTCAGGATTTTCAGCAAGGCATCTTTTCCAAGTGATTTCAATACAAATACCTGACAACGCGATAATAAAGGAGCAATAACTTCAAAACCCGGATTTTCCGTAGTGGCCCCGATAAGTGTAATGGTGCCGTTTTCTACAGCATGTAGCAAAGAATCTTGCTGAGATTTACTAAAACGATGAATTTCATCGATAAACAACAAAGCATTGTCGAGTTTTCGAGCGGTTTCAATAACCTGCCTGACTTCTTTCACCCCACTGCTCACGGCACTCAGGCTAAACAATTGCATACCTGATTCGGAAGCAATAATTCTTGCCAGGGTAGTTTTTCCAACTCCCGGAGGTCCCCAAAAAATCATGGACGAAATATTGCCGGACTTTAACATATTCGGCAACACTTTATCCGTTCCGGTAATATGCTCCTGTCCTACGTATTTGTCAAGTGAAGAAGGTCGCATGCGTTCGGCAAGCGGTTTTCGTGGTTTAGTTTTTTGCTTTTCTTGATCAGACATACAGCGAAATTAAAGAAATTGATCCGGCCGGTCTTCATAGAAGATTTACAGTATTTTTGTGGCAAGTGGAAATTTGATATATGTATAAATTATTTATTCGTCCTTTACTATTCCTGCTGCCTCCCGAAAAGGCACATTATTGGGCAATGACCTGGTTAAAAATGGTTTGCAAACTGCCCGGAATCAAACCCTTACTTCGTGCAATTTTTGCGTTTAAGCCTATGGAGTTAAAGCAGCATATTGCAGGATTGCATTTTACAAATCCGGTTGGCTTAGCGGCAGGATTGGATAAAAATGCTGATTATATGCACTAATTGAGTGTTTTTGGTTTTGGATTTATAGAGGTCGGAACAGTAACACCACTAGCTCAAACCGGCAATCCGAAACCCCGTTTGTTTCGATTAAAAAAAGATCATGCACTGATTAATAGGATGGGGTTTAACAACAAGGGCATTGATTATATGGTAAAGCGCTTATCCGCTAAACCGAAAGAGCTGATTATCGGAGTGAATATTGGTAAAAACAAAACAACTCCCAACAATCAGGCCGCCAGGGATTATGAAATATGTATTAAGAAACTGCAAGGTTTGGCTGATTATTTTGTTATCAATGTAAGTTCTCCAAATACTCCGGGATTAAGAGCCTTGCAAAAGAAATCATCACTGCAAAAGATTTTATCCGGAGTGCAGCAAGCAAATATGAATAATACACCGGTATTTTTAAAAATCTCCCCTGATATTGATACGGCCGGTTTAAACGATATAATTGTATTATCTAAAGAGTATCAACTTTGCGGATTAATTATTTCAAATACAAGCATTGGCAGAGAAGGTTTAAAAACAGCAAGGGATAAGATATTGAAAGCCGGTTCAGGCGGACTTAGCGGTACAAAACAATTGGCCGGTCGATCGGATAACCTGCTTCGCATAGCCAGCAGACAGGCAAAGGAAAAACTTGTAATAATCGGTGTTGGAGGCATTCAATCGGCAGAAGATGCAAGAAGAAAGATTAGTGCAGGAGCAACGCTTATTCAAATTTATACAGGTTTTATATACCGTGGGCCTTCATTAGTTAAACGAATAAACCGGAGCTTATATAAACACATCAATGAGTAAAAACATATTGAATGATATTTGCTCCCATTTGCAATGCTTTTAATCTGATTTCCTCGGGATCGTGATGTACCGCCTGATCTTCCCAACCATCGCCCAAATCGCATTCATAATCATAGAAGCAAACTAAACGACCTTCATAGATAAGTCCAAAACCTTGTGCCGGTTTCCCATCGTGTTCATGAATTTTTGGTAATCCTTTTGAAAATTGAAAATGTTGATGATAAATTTTATGATCAAAAGGCAATTCAATAAATTCCAATTCCGGAAATACTTGTTTCATCGCTAAGCGAATATACGGATCGATACCGTAATTATCTGAGATTTCGAGAAAACCTCCACCAATCAAATAGTTTCTTAAATTTTCAGCTTCTTCGGGAGAAAATATAATATTGCCATGACCGGTGATATGCAAAAATGGATAATCAAATATTTCTCTACTACCCACTTCAACCGTAGCAAAGTCGGTATTCAAATTCATTTTCAATGTTTTGTTGCAAAAGGCAGACAGGTTTGATAGTGATGTAGGATTAGCATACCAATCGCCCCCACCCCGGTATTTCAACAAGGCTAATTTCAACGCATCCTGCCCTGAAAGCCGGCAAAGATTCAGAACAAGCAACAAGCTAATGGTTAAAATTTTTCTTATCATAATTGATGCATTAATTGAATAGTATGAACGGCAATGATACCGGCAGTTTCGGTACGCAAACGGGCTTTCGCCAGTGAAACTGCTTTAAAACCTGCCTTCAATGCCTTTTCAGATTCTTCACCGGTAAATCCTCCTTCCGGTCCGATTAAAACAATCGCTTTGCCTGATTTATTATATGCTTTTTGCAAGCGGGTGATATCTTTTTCGCAAGATGCAATAAAAAGCTGGTCTGATTGATATTCAGCCGCACATATTTCCAAAACATCAGTAAATTTCAGGAATGAAAATAAACGTGGAAATTGCGTACGCAGGCACTGCTTTGAAGCAGTAATCAATATCTTTTCAAGTCTTTTACTATTCAATTTAGTCCTTACCGAACGTTGGCACAACATAGGCCGGATATCCATAATGCCTAATTCGGTGGCTTTTTCAAGAAACCATTCAAAGCGGCTACTATTCTTTGTTGGTGCAATAGCGATACAAACAGCCGTATTAATAGGGTAAGGTGCTGCTACATTTTCCACGATTTCAAACTGGCAATGTTCCGGATTATCACTCAACAAAACCACTTTCCACATCTTTCCATTGCCATCGGTAACATAAATACGATCACCGGCTTTATGGCGCATTACTTTTAAACAATGTTTGGCTTCATCAACGGCTAAATAGTTTTCCTGATGAATATTTGGAGCATAATATAATTCCATAAATCAAAAATAAAAAAGCCCTGCCTTAAAGACAGAGCTTTACAATAAATATAAAATCAGCACCAGCTAATTTTAAGCTACTTATTGTTTTTCTTAATAATCGGAATATCCTCAATAACAATAGGTTCACCGGAATGATCTATTACAATAGATGGTTGTCCGGGAATCAAATTGCCATTTTTTCTTTTCCGGTCGGTATTCTCACCACCCGGAATATATTCGTCTTTTTTATTGGGATCGCTAAAATGTTCTTGTCCCTGGGCAACGACTTTTCCATCGTTACTTAACAAGGTAAACTCAGTACGCCTGTTTCTTTGATGTTCATATTCGGTACAATCTACTCCGTCAGCACATTTATTCCGAAGCTTATATTCGCCATATCCTTTGGGTACCAGGCGGTCTTTATTAATGCCTTTAGCTACCAACCAATTCACAACAGATTGTGCTCTGCGTTGCGATAGGCGTTCGTTGTATTTAAAGGTACCACGCGAATCCGTATGAGAAGATAATTCTACTTTATAACCCGGATTTTCGGTCATGATTCTAAGTACTTTTTGTAAATCTTTAGAAGCATCTTCGCGAATATTGGCTTTATCAAAATCGTAGTAAATATTGTCCAAAACAATAGGAACACCAATTTCGATAGGATCAAGATATAAATCCTGACGGATCACTTTTGTTTCGGTAATGCCGACTGTAGAAATATTGGCTTCATCATATACAAAATCAGGCTTACTGCCACTCACGTTATATTGATGATCGGGCAAGAGCGGGAAATTGTAATATCCGTCAGGGCCGGTAGATATCGTATCGATATTGTTATTTGTTTTATCAATTAATTTCACAAATGCATGATCAATCGGTTCATTGGTTTTTTTATTATACACAATTCCTTCGAGCACCAAATTGGGTCTGTCCAATGGCACGATAACTTTAACTGTGTCTTTATTTTCGACATCACGACTGTCAAATCTTACAATATTATCATGATAAGAAGGTTTCTGGGCCAGAACAGAAAAATCTTTATCAATATCAATCACGGTTAGAAATTCGCCATCAGCATTAGTTTGTTCGGTAGCAATAGGTCTGATTCCGTCAGAGAGGTTTAAATCTGCTTTTTCGATAGGTAATTCTGTATTTTTATCAATAACTTTTACCAACAGATTAATCAGCGTATATTTAAAGCTATATATATCATCATTTCCATTTCCACCCGGGCGATTTGAGGTAAAATAACCACTTCTGGTATTATCATCCAATATCAAAGCAAAATCATCGCGCGAGGAATTAATCGGAGCCCCTATATTTTTTGGGTTTTCAAATAGTTTGCTATCTCTGTTGAATCCGGCATAGAAAACATCTAAACCACCTAGCCCCGGTCTTGCATTTGAAGCAAAATATAAAGTAGAGTCTTCAGACAGGAATGGGAACATTTCTTCACCGTGAGTATTTATAGATTTTCCCAAATTTACAGGATCTTGCCATTTACCATCAACTTGTTTTGTGTACCATAAATCGGTACCTCCCATTCCACCGGGCATATCCGATGCAAAAATTAAGGTATTGCCATCGGCCGATAGTGTAGGATGTGCAACGGAATAATCTTTATTGTTAAAGGGCATTTCCTGTTCTACTCCCCAGGCATTTTTTTCAGGATCCCAGTAGGCAAACATGATTTTGAGTTTAATCACGTTATCGTCATCGCTTTTTTCAACTTTTCCCTTTTCATTAGTATAAGACCGGGTAAAATACATTTGTTGAAAATCGGAAGTAAAAGTTACCGGTCCATCATGATAAACCGTATTGGCACTTCCTGAAAGCAAATCAGGATTAGTCCAATTGTTTTCATTATCCGGATTTGTTTCATAAACATTTAAAAAGGGAGTGCCTGTCCACTGGAAAACTTTACGGGTTTCCTTGCTGCTTATTCTATCGGAAGCAAAAGTAATTCCGTTTTCAAAAAAGGCCGGTCCAAAATCGGAGTTAGCAGAATTAACGGGTAGATGTTTAACTCTGAAATGGTTTTCAATATTATTAAAATAATCAACCTTATCGCAAGCATCAATACCCCATTGACCACGGGGGTCATCAGGTTCTTGTTCTTTATATTTACTAAACCAGATTTTTGCTTTTTTGTATTTGGCATTTTGCTGCAAAGCCTGAGCATAATACAAAATATCAACCGGCATGCTTTCATCAAAGTTGACAGCACGTGCATACCATTGCTCTGCCGAAACAGGATCGTTGAGCAAACGGTAGCAATTTGCCAGTTTGATAATTGCTTCCGGTTCTTCTTTATCGGCCAAAGCGGCTTTATATAAATCAATAGCTTCCACAAAAGCCAATTGATCATACATTTGATTGGCTTTGTGAAGTTTCCTGCTTTGAGCTTGCGCATGAATACCGGTAAAGGTGATCAATATAAACGCTGCAAATACAAATAACCTATTCATTTTGATGGTTTTTGAATTGGTATTAAAAATATTTTATAAAACGAGGTGTTGTAAAAGTTTGTAATTGTTTTCCAAATTGATATGATATAACCAATTCGTGGGTTCCTCCATTATTATAACGGCTCAAATCGCTTACTGTGAAATCATAAGCATATCCTGCACTTAGATTTTTATTAATTTGAAATCTGGCCAAAGCATCAAATGAATCATCTAAACGATAACTTGCCCCTAATTCAAAACGATTGAATAAGAAAACTGATAGATTAAAGTCGGCATCGAAGGGTACCTGAATATTATTGCCCATTACATATTTCAGTAAAACATTGGGTTTCAACTTTATCGAAGGTCCTAAATCAAAAACATAACCGGTCATCAGGAAACTATGAATATACTGTCTTGCTACTTTTTGACCGGGCAGTTCAACGGCATTTTTATCATATTTATTCTGAATAAGATGTGGAACGGAACCTCCAATATAGAAACGGTTGGTATAATAATAAATACCGGCACCAAAGTTTGGCAGGAAAGCATTTTTAATATCTGCATTTAAAACCGGATCGGCAGTTTGTCCTGGTTTGAGTTGTGTTAAATTATTAGTAAAACTCATAAAACCTCCTTGTAAACCCATAGATAATATTCCTTGATCGCCAACAGGTATTCGATAGGCATACTGTCCGTATAAACCGAAAGTTTCCGTTACCCCAAGTTTATCGGAAAAAGCATATAATCCCATAGCAACTCTCCTGATATCACCTTTTGCCTGCCCAACAGGGCTGTGAATACCGAGGGTTATTGTTGTAGGATTACCATTAAAAGCAGTCCACTGATTTCTGTACATTCCTGTAATATCAGTAAGTCCCAGAGAACCGGAATAGGCCGGATTTAGCACATGTTTGTTAAACATATACATTGTGAAATGCGGATCCTGTTGTCCAAACACTTGATGTATACTGAATATCAAAATAGCCGATATAATTACCTTTTTCATAATTTATGCTTATTAATGCGTACTTGTTAATACTATCTTTGGATTACAATAAATCCTTTAAAATCTAAATTCTTACTTCGATTGCCCGATGAATCATACTGGGTGATACTGTAGATATAATAATAAGTACCATCCGGTAAATCTTTATCGGTATCCAAATATTTTCCATGCCATTCATTCATATAAGGGGTCGCATGATAAACCTGATCACCCCAGCGATTGAATATCCATATTTCATTCTCAAATCCGCAATCGTTTGAAATCACCCATACGTCATTGAAACCGTCATTATTAGGTGTAATGACATCCGGAATAATAATAGTTGCCGGATCACAGGGTTCTTCATTACAGTCAACAGAGACATCAATATTTGAGACGATATTGCATCCCTTATTATCTGTAATGGTGACCGTATAAAGACCCGTAGTCAGATTATTAATATTTTGTGAAGTTTCGCCATTCGACCAATTGAACGAATAATTTCCATTGGCACCCGATACTTCAATATCGATATATGGGTTATTATCACAACCTACCTGAGCAACGACAAGGAATGGATCGGTTTCTGCAACAGTAAAGCTGGCAGAGCTTGAACATCCTGTTTGTTCGTCCAATACAAGCACAACGTAAATACCACTTGTTAATCCACTGATATCTTCGGTAGTTTCTCCATTAGACCATTCCACTGTATAAAATCCTGATCCACCGTTAATGGTTAAATCTATACTTCCATCATGAGCACCCGGACATACGGCATCGTTGACATTTGCAGTCAAACTTGGTCCTGCATTATTCGAAACATTATAAACGCTTGTGATGCTGCAACCGGTATACTGATCATTGATTTGAACCAAATAAGTTCCACTGAGTAATCCGGCTATATCTTCCGTAGTGGCACCATTAGACCAATTGTATGTATAAATACCGCTTCCACCACTTACGGTAATATCAATTGAACCGTCTCTATTGCCACAATTTGCATCAGAAACCTGGGCAGATACTTCAAGGCTATTTTCTTCACTAACACTAAACTTAGCAACTGCATTACATCCATTGTTATCGCTTACCGTTACAAAATAATCACCCGGTGCCAGATTTGAAATATCTTCGGTTAAAGCTCCGTTAGACCAAACAAAATTATAAGGAGACTGACCACCGGTAACCGAAAGATCTATGGAACCGTTAATGCTGGTACATGTAGCATTGTAAATAATACCACTAAGTTGCGGCCCACCAAGACTGTTCACTACTGTTGAAGCAGTTGTGCTGCAACCTGTTATTAAATCTGTAATCGTAATCAAATAGGTACCGGCAGGTAAACCGCTAAGATCTTCCGTAGTGCTACCGGTATTCCAGTTATAGCTATAATTTCCTGAACCACCAAGAACTGTGATATCGATACTTCCATTGGTACTGTCGCAAGCTATTGCATCCACTACGGTCATATTAACCACAATAGAAGTGTCGGAAACCGTAAATGCTCCGGTAGTATAGCAACCACTGACCGAATCAATAATGGTAACAACATATAAATCGGCCACTACATTATTTAAATCCTGACCGGATTCACCATTAGACCAGATATAAGTATAATGCCCCGAACCACCCGATACCGTAAGATCCACAGCACCATCGCTGCCACCGGAACAAGTGACATTGGTAATACTACCTATGACAGATATACCCGGACCGTGCTGAATATTAACATTCATGGAATCGCTGCAACCATTTGCATCGCTTACAATTACATTGTAGATGCCGGAAGCAAGGCCGGTAAATATTCCGTTATTCTGTGCCGGTGTACCATTGAGTGAATACATATATGGAGCTGCACCACCCGATACCGAAATATACATAGCTCCGTCTGTGCTTCCGTCACAACTTGATTCCAAAGTAGAATCAATGCTGATTAAAATTGCATCAGGTTCAGAAATATTGATTGTAGCCGAAACGGCACAACCGGAAGTATCGGTAACGGTAATATTATAATCACCGGCAAAAAGATTACTTATATTTTGTGTAGTTGCGCTAAATCCGTTAGGCCCCGACCAATTGTAGGAGTAACCCGACATACCGCCAGTAACCGTTAAATTAATCCAGCCGCCATCATCGCCATTACAATTTACTTCTCCTTTATTTACAACCATATTGATAGGTGCAGGTTCGGTAATAGTCCAGGAAGCGGTAGCAAAGCAACCTGTAGCAGTGTCAGTAACAGTCAATACGTACAGTCCCGGAACCAGATTATACAAATCTTCTGTTGTATCACCCGAAGACCAGTTGTATTGATAATTGCCTGCAGGAGTCACGATGACATCAATACTTCCATCGCCACTACCGGCACATCCAACCTGAGTTACATTGGCCGATAGTACAGGTCCGCCATTGCTGCTTAGCGTGACAGTCAGTGTATCGGAACAGGTACTTCCAAGATCTGTAACGGTTACAATATAGGTACCTGCTGTTAATCCTAACAAATTTTTAGTCGTTGCACCGGTACTCCAAAGGTATGAATAAGAACCCGATCCACCGGAAATACCTAACCAGATTTCACCATCGGCCTGACTGCAATTGGCGTTAATTACCTGAGCCGATAATCCCATTGAATTATCTTCGCCTACGTGGAAAGTGGCCAAAGATTGGCACCCTGATGTATCATCGGTAACAGAAACGGTATAAACACCTGCACCCAAATTACTGATATCTTGTGTAGTAATATTGTTCGACCATAAATAGCTGTATGATCCGGAACCACCCGATACCGTAATATCTATTGAACCATCAGTAGCCGCACACGCTGTTGCATCTACTACAATTCCTGAGATTTCGGGAGCACCTACATTTTCTATATTAAAATTCAGCGCTGTTGAACAATTAGTTATCGTATCGGAAATTGTTACACCATATATCCCTGCAAATAATCCTGTTTGTGAACTTGTATCAGGGCCTCCATTTGACCAATTGAAACTAAACTGACCGGAACCACCATTCAAATACAAATGTATTTCACCATTGGCAATTCCGCAGGAAGGATTAATAATTACAGAAGAAACGGCAAAACTACTATCTACCACACTATAGGCTCCGTATGCCTGGCAACCGTTAACAGAATCTGTTACCGTTACCAAATATAATCCTGCACTAAGAGCTGATAAATCTTGTGTTATTTCTCCATTCGACCATTGATAGTTATACATACCCGAACCACCCGATACACTCAAATCAATAGCACCTGTATTACCACCATCACATAAAATATTGGTAATTAAGGCGTTGAGTTGCAGGTTTGCATTCGAATTTAATTCAATCATCATGGTATCGATACAGCCATTGGCATCCGTTACCGTAATACTATAAATTCCTGACCATAGTCCGGTCAAATCTTGTGTTGTATCTCCGGTTGACCATAAATAAGTGTATGGCGTGGTTCCGCCAAACACAGCTATATCAATGGCTCCATTCGGATTTCCGTAGCAACCGGATGGGATAATGCTTTCTAAACTAATATTCAATGTATCAGGTTGGCTAATTGTAGTGGATAGTGTGTTGGAACATGCAGTCGAATCTGTAACGGTTACGGAATATGTTCCCGGGCTCAGATTGCTGATATTTTGAGTTGTAGCACCATTTGACCACAAGTAGGTATATGGAGGTGTACCCCCCATTACTGTAATGTTTAGTGCTCCATCTCCACTTCCTGAACATGATACATTAAAACGATCGGCAATAATATCTAAAGGTGCGCCTTGCGTAATAGTGGCATGGCCTATTGAGATACATCCGGTACTCATATCTGTAACGGTAACTGTATAGGAACCCGCAATAAGACCAGATAGATCCTGCGTAATCTCTCCGTTTGACCATAAGTATGTATAAGGGCCTGTACCACCTGAAACACTGAGATCAATAGATCCATCACTACCACCGGCACAATTAACATCCGTTATTGCCAGTACCAAAGAAGGAGCATTACTTCCATTCACTATAAAAGTACCCAATACTTCACATCCGCTTACATTATCAGTAACCGTTACGGAATATGATCCCGGAAGTAAATTGCTAATTGTGGCAGCAGTGTCACTATTGCTCCAACTATAAGAATAATTTCCTGAACCGTTAGCAATCGTGACCGTTATTGAGCCATCATTATATCCACAATTTGCAGGTGTAATGACAGCACTTATAAGCAGAGTACTGGTTTGTTGAATATTGTAATTACCAATAGCAATACATCCTGTTGTGGAATCATTAACTGTGACTATATAGGTACCTGCTGCCAATCCTGATATATCTTGCGATGTAGCACCATTTGACCAACTATAGGTAAATGGCCCTGCTCCACCACTAACACTTAAGTCAATGGTCCCAATATTACCGGAGCAATTCGTATTGGTTAATATCGCACTAAGCTGAGGTGCAGAAATATTTTGAAGAATTACCGTATCAATGGCAGTACATCCATAAACTGAATCTGTGATTGTAACCATAAAAGTTCCGGCTGCAAGACTGTCTATATCTTCGGTTGTTTCACCATTATTCCATGCATAGAAATAGGAGCCCGAACCTCCAAGAACTGTCAAGTCTATTGACCCGTTATCTTCTCCGCAATGAGGATCAATAGCTGCATATTGCGATGTTAAGTGACTGTCAGACCCAACAACAAAATAGCTGCTTATAGTGCATCCGTTTGCATCAGTAACCAATACAGTATAAACCCCTGCACTGAGGCCTGATAAATCTTCAGTAGTAGCACCATTTGACCATAAGAAAGTATATGGAGGCGTACCACCAGTAATAGTGATGTCAATAGCTCCATCAGTACCGGCATAACAGGCAACATTTGTTACCATTGAAGTAAGACTAAGTAAGCTTGGTTCCGTTATTGTAAAGCTATCAATCGCAAAACATGCATGTGCATCTGTTACCTGTACTGTATAAGTACCTGGTCCAAGATTTGAAATATTTTGTGTATTGGCTGTAAAACCATTTGGCCCACTCCAGCTATAACTATAAGGTGATGTTCCACCAGATACTCCTATATGTATATAAGCATCTGCATTACCATTGCAGGAAACATTTTGAATGGGACCATTGAGATTAATAGATAATGGGTTTACACCCGGCACCAACATACTATCACTTGACGTGCAATTATGAACATCAGTCACTGTGAGATAATAAGTACCCGGAGCCAGACTGTCAATATCTTGCGTGGACGCTGTAAATCCGTTAGGTCCTGTCCAATTATAAGTATAAGGTGTAAAGCCTCCTGATATACTAATATAAATAGCACCATCTGATATTCCATTACAACTTTGACCAATAATACTGTCAACAGTAATGACTATTTGAGCCGGTTGAGTAACCGTGAAGCTGTGAGTTGACGTACATCCATTGGCATCGCTTACCGTTACCGTATAAGTGCCGGCTGCAAGGCCCGTTAAATCTTCTGTGCTTGTTCCGTTAGACCATGAATAGGTATAGGGGGCGGTTCCTCCGCTTACCGTGATGTCTATGGCTCCGCTTGTGTTGCCATAGCAATCTAAATTTGTAACTATTCCGCTTAAGGCCAGGGCTGCACTCGGTTGGTTAACCGTGAAGCTGTGAGTTGATGTACAGCCGTGAGCATCGCTTACCGTTACCGTATAAGTGCCGGCTGAAAGTCCTGTTAAATCTTCTGTGCTTGCTCCGTTAGACCATGAATAGGTATAGGGTGCGGTTCCTCCGCTTACCGTGATGTCTATGGCTCCGCTTGAACTTCCGTAGCAATCGACATTCGTTACCGTTCCGGTGATGGATAGTGCTGCACCCGGTTGATTAACGGTGAAGCTGTGTGTAGCGGTACATCCGTTGGCATCGGTCACCGTTACCGTATATGTGCCGGCTGCAAGACCCGTTAAATCTTCTGTGCTTGCTCCGTTAGACCATGAATAGGTATAGGGTGCGGTTCCTCCGCTAACTGTGATGTCTATGGCTCCACTTGAACTTCCGTAGCAATCGACATTCGTTACTGTTCCGGTGATGGATAGTGCTGCACTCGGTTGATTAACGGTGAAGCTGTGTGTAGCGGTACATCCGTGAGCATCGCTTACCGTGACAGTATAGGTTCCGGCTGCTAGTCCCGTTAAATCTTCTGTAGTTGTTCCGTTAGACCAAGCGTAGGTATAGGGTGCGGTTCCTCCGCTTACTGTGATGTCTATGGCTCCGCTTGAACTACCGTAGCAATCGACATTCGTTACTGTTCCGGTAATCGATAGTGCTGCACCCGGTTGATTAACCGTGAAGCTGTGTGTAGCGGTACATCCGTGAGCATCGGTCACCGTTACCGTATAAGTACCGGCTGCAAGACCCGTTAAATCTTCTGTAGTGGATCCGTTAGACCATGAATAGGTATAGGGTGCGGTTCCTCCGCTTACCGTGATGTCTATGGCTCCTGTCAAATTTCCGTAGCAATCGACATTCGTTACCGTTCCGGTGACGGATAATGCTGCACTCGGTTGGTTAACCGTGAAGCTGTGAGTAGCGGTACATCCGTGAGCATCGCTTACCGTGACAGTATAGGTTCCGGCTGCTAGTCCCGTTAAATCTTCTGTAGTTGTTCCGTTAGACCATGAATAGGTATAGGGTGCGGTTCCTCCGCTAACTGTGATGTCTATGGCACCGCTTGAACTACCGTAGCAATCGACATTCGTTACTGTTCCGGTGATGGATAGTGCTGCACCCGGTTGGTTAACCGTGAACGACATATTGTCAAAACAATTATTGGCATCAGTAACAGTTAGCTGATAATTTCCAGCACTCAGGTTTGCAATATTTTGCGTTGAATCAGTAAAGCCATTCGGACCTGTCCACTGATAGGTAACAGTACCATTGGAACCGGAAATTGAAATATTAATGGCACCGTTTGATCCACCAAAACAGGAAACATCGGTAACGGTACTTGAATCGATTGACAACTGGCAATAATAACAGAGAACAGTATCTAAAGTAGTTGTTCCTGAGCTAACCGTAGCCGCTCCATGTTTTGTACCACCTGAAGAAGCTGAACCACCACCACCGACAGAAGTGCTGGAGGCAATTGCTGTAGTAGCGGTACCATGTGTATTGCAAGCAAATCTTGAACCTGTACTATCGAATTTTACAAGAAAAACATTTTCCTCTCCCGGTTGTTCAGTTTCAATTTCACCGGTAGCAATATATCCGCCATCAGATGTCTGTTGAATATCATGAAACTCAGTTTCATCGGCAGCAGCAAAAGTAGCTGTCCATAAAGTATCGCCAATACTATTGGTTTTGATAACATAAGCTAATTCCTCATTATTTCCGAAACTTTCGCTTTCTCCTCCGATAATATATCCGCCATCAGTTGTTTGCTGAACGGCATTGCCTTCATCTTCATCAGCTCCACCATAAGCTTTACTCCATTGTAAAGCGCCTGAGCTATTTACTTTAATCAGGTAAACATCTTCTTTACCGGCACCGAAGCTATGGGTTTCACCAGTAATAATATATCCACCGTCTGTAGTTTGCCAAACAGAATGACCATCATCATCATCACTACCACCGTACGCTTTTGTCCATTGAATATTTCCATTTGAATCCAATTTAATCAGATATACATCTTCTTTACCGGCACCAAAACTGTGGGTTTCTCCTACTACTATATATCCACCATCTGTAGTTTGACGAACACAATTTCCTTCATCTTCATGATTTCCACCAATAGCTTTTGTCCATGTAATATGACCTACGGAGTCTGTTTTAATAATATAAACATCTTTTTCACCGGCACCAAAACTGTGTGTTTCTCCTGTAATGATATAACCTCCATCAGTAGTTTGCCGAATAAAATGGCCTTCATCATCCTCGTTACCACCATAGGTTTTAGACCATAGCAATGTTCCTGATGAATCAACTTTTATCAGATAAACATCTTCTTTACCTGAACCAAAGCTTTTCGTTTCACCAACAATAATATAAGCACCGTCAGTAGTTTGCTGAACGGAATGGGCTTCGTCATCATGGGTTCCACCATAAGCACGCGTCCAAAGTGTATCTCCATTTGCATCTGTCTTGATCAAATATATATCTTCATCACCGGCACCGAAACTATGGGTTACTCCGGCAATAATATATCCACCATCTGTAGTTTGCTGAACAGATTTTCCTTCATCTTCATTACTTCCTCCAAATGATTTTTGAAAATTAGATTGTGCATTTAATTGAGAATGACCGAAAAATGCAGTTATGGTCAATAAAGAGACTATCAACCATTTATTTAAATATTCATTTCCCATTAGTAATAGTTTGAGGTTTAATTTATTCAGACTCACTTAAAAAATAGCTTAGAGTAAGCTTTTAGACTTATTCTATGCAATTAGAAATTTTAAGTTTTGTAATCATCTTGTTATTCAATAATATGCTCAAAAACTGTTAGGGGTATTTGAATATTTTGAGGGGTTAATTTACATTATGATTTCAAAATGTGTAACTTTTACACAAAAGAAACGATTTTAAATGACAATTCCAAATTTTTCCTTAAAATTATCTAAAATAAAAATAGATTTATATTTCTGTTTATCAAGACCCATATATCTGATATTGAGATTTCATATATCTCCATACATTTGTTTAAAATGATGTGGAACATGAATCCCTGGTCAACTTCAGCTTATTTTAAAGTGCTTTCCCGGCATGGTGATAACCAATCCTTTAAATTCCAATTCCAGAAGATTTGCCGATACTTTACTGGTGCTCATAGCGGTATCTAAGACAATCCGGTCGATGGCTTTTGATTCACTTTTACTTAAAACAGAAAGAATAATTTGCTCTTCTTTTGTCAAATCCACCGGTAAAACAGTTTGTTTCGTGCCGTTAGACGTATTGCTTTCATTCCACCCCATATCATCGGCCAATTGCTTTACCGAAGAAAACAATACTGCCCTGTTTTGTACAATCAGTTGATTACAGCCTTTGGAATAATCATGATTGATATTTCCGGGTACGGCATAAACATCCCTGTTATAAGAATTGGCAATGATGGCCGTAATGACTGCTCCTCCCCGAAGGTTTGATTCAACCACAATGACTACATCCGAAAGACCGGCAATGATACGATTTCGTTGAGGAAAGTTTTCCCTGTCGGGTTTAGTGCCTGACGGATATTCGGATACAAGTCCTCCGTTGAGCAACATCTTTTTTGCCAAATTACTATGCACTGCAGGATAAATCCTGTCGAGGCTGTGCCCAAGAACAGCCAGAGTAGGAATATTATTTCTCAGGGCTTCATGATGTGCATGATAGTCTATACCATAAGCCAAACCACTAATGATAATCACATTATAATCTGTAAGTTCTTCAACAATTTGTTGGACAATCATTTTTCCGTATTCCGTAGCTTTTCGAGTACCCACAATACTCAGCGTACGGTTTTGATTTAAGGTTATTGATGTTTTAGAATATATAATAACAGGACTATCATTGCAATGTTTGAGCCGTTGTGGATAATCCGGGTCGAGGTAAAAAAGTGCTTTGATATTATTTTTTTTAATAAATTTAACTTCATCTTCTGCTCTGCTCAGTGCTTGATTCCGGTTCAGATTGCCGGCAATACCCTTTCCAATACCCGGAATTCGCAAAAACTTCTCTGCAGGCCATTGGAAAATCTCTTTAAGACCTCCGCAATAACTAAGCAAATTTCTTGCATTGACTGGTCCGATTCCATTCAGCAAGCTAAGGGCAATGCGATATATTAAGTTTTCATCGTTCACGCATTAAAAATTGTAATTTAGCCACCAAAATATTAAAAATCTTGTTGTTCATGATATTATTCCACAAGTTTATCGGTAAAATAATACTTACTTTTTTCTTCTTATTCATCACGAGCATTACACATGGACAAACTTACAATTCATTGTTGCCTCCCAATACATTTGCCAATAAGGATAATCCTTATTACTGGAAAAATAAAAAGCCCTATCCGGGCTATTGGCAGCAAGACGTACATTATAGCATCCGGGCAAATCTGGATGAAAAAAAAGGTATCATAAGCGGTAGTGAAAGCCTCGCTTACCAGAATAATTCGCCCGATACACTCAAGTTTGTATATTTTCATTTATATCAAAATGCTTTTCAACCGGATGCTTATTATGATCAATTGCAAGCAGCCAATAAAAAGGAAAGAAGCTATGGAGATTACGAAAAAAAAGGCCTGGGCATTCAAGTGGAAATGATATCGGTAGGAGGAAAAAGTTTGCGTAGCGAAACGGATAATACCATTATGAAAGTATGGTTGGATAAGCCTTTACTACCCGGTTCATCCATGATATTTGATATCAGGTTCAGAACCTATTTTGATGATGGAGGAACGGTAAGAAGACGCATGAAAACCTTTGATTCGTTTGGTTCAAGACATTTTGACGGGGTACATTGGTATCCGCGTATTGCTGTATATGACCGGAAATTCGCTTGGACTACCGACCAACATTTGGATAAAGAATTTTATGGTGATTTTGGTTGTTTCGATGTTTCGTTAACGACCTCAAACGATAATATTGTTGCTGCGACCGGATTTTTGCTTAATCGCAATAAAATGCTTCCCGACAGTTTAATGCAAAAATTGGATATCAGAAATTTTGCACTTAAACCCTGGAACGAAAAGCCCTCGGTAATCATTCCACACAGCGATGATCCGGCTACCCGGAAAACATGGGTATATCATGCCGAGAATGTGCATGATTTTGCTTTTACGGCCGACCCGAACTACCGGATTGGTCAAAGTGAATGGGATGGCATCAAAACCTTTGCTTTTGTTCAGGAACCTCATGCCCGGGGATGGCAAAATGCTGCACTTTTTACAGCAATTATTATCAAAACCTACAGCGAAAAAGTAGGCCGCTATGCTTATCCTAAAATGATTGTAGCCGATGCACAAGACGGTATGGAATATCCTATGTTGACCCTTGACGGTGGTTTCGATCCCCTTTATCGCGACCTGCTAGCCCATGAAGTCGCACATAATTGGTTTTTTGGAATGTTGGGAAATAACGAGACCTACAGAGCCTCTCTTGATGAAGGATTTACAGAATTTTTGGATTCCTACGGTCTTGAACAATTTGATGATGATACCCTTACCGAATCAAAAATCTTTTTAAACCGTTGGGATAAAAAATTTCGAAAAGCGGTAAGTGTTCGCGATGAAGAAGCATATTTGTCTTATCTGCAATCGGTACAAAATGGACAGGATGCTACTTTGAATACACACTCCTCAATGTTTAACGGTGCATTGCGTCACGGAGGCGGCTATCGCTCGGTATATTTCAAAACGGCTACCATGCTTTATAATTTACAATATGTACTTGGTGATGATCTTTTTTGGAAAGCATTTAGTCATTATTTTAATCAATGGTCGTTCTGTCATCCCTATTTTGAAGATTTTAGAAATTCAATCATTCAATACACCCATGTAGATTTGAATTGGTTTTTCGATCAATGGCTTACTACTACTAAATATATAGACTATAAGGTCGGGAGAATTTCGAAAGGAGATAAACCCGGTATCTGGAATATCCGGTTTAAACGTAAAGGAAGTATGCAAATGCCCATTGATTTTATTGTAGAAACCGATCAAGGGACATACCAATACACTATTCCAAATACTTGGTTTGCAAAAACAAGTGCTGCTAAAGTATTGCCCAGATGGATAGGATGGCAAAAATTACAGAAAAGTTATACTGCACAAGTACAGGTAAAAGGGAAAATCAAAAATGTAGTAATCGATACAAGTAAGCGGCTTGCAGATATAAACCGGCTTAATAACAGCAAAAAGCTACCTATTGATTTTAGATTTGATGCCGAAATAATCAATCCGCCCGATAAGACAAAATACATATTGGAATGGGGGCCTTCGCTTTGGTATAATGCTGCGGACGGTATAAAAACAGGTATCCATCTGGAAGGTAATTATATGCAACGCAATCACTTATTGAACTTAAGTGTACTCTGGAATAGCCAAATAGGGCAAGGTGGAATTGATTTTGATGAATTAGCCGGTATCGATTCGCTTAAGCTATTAGCATTTGATTTTGATGTAAATTATGAAACACCCTTATATTTTATATCACCCGAATTTACCATTTCGCTGCACGCAGCATACCGGAATGCTTATCAACAATACAAATTAGCATTGATTGAACAGTTAAATAATACTACCCGCATTGGCATCAGTATAGATTTTTCAAAACTCAGTCGAGGTGCCGAAAGCTATTATCCTTATTTCAGCGATCAATGGGAAAGTGGTTTATGGAATAATTACATTCAGTTTGATATTGACCATAAATATCGATATGAAAAAAGCAGTGGAAGCCTTCATTTTGAGGCAAGAAGCACAGCCATATATAGCGATTACAGCTACTCATGGCTAGCCATTGAGGCAAAGCATTTTATACGTTTGGGTAAATTCCGCTTAAACACACGTTTTTATGGTCGATTAGGCAGTGGGAAAAACCAAGCTCCGGAATCGGCACTTTATCTGGCCGGAGCCAGTCCGGAGGAATGGCTAAATAGTCGTTGGACCCGTAGCCGCGGATGGATACCGGCAGGATGGGTTAATTATGGCAATACTACAGGTCATATACAAACAGGTGGTGGATTAAATGCCAGAGCTTATGTCGGATACCGTGCTGTTGAAATCGGTAGCGACCAAATGGTTTATCCGGTTTTTTCCGGTCAGTCTGGATTGGCATTGAATACTCAATTTGAGTTTAACAAACTGCTGGATTGGCATCCTGAAATTTCCCGGAACATTGGAATAAAGACATATTTTTTTGCTGATATTGCCAGCCTTAGCTATCAGGAAAATTCAGGATTGCTGAGGCTGTCACAACCACGCATAGATGCCGGTCCGGGAATAAGCTTCACCCTGAAACAAATTTGGCATTTTGAAGAGTGGAAACCATTAAGTATTCGCTTTGATTTTCCTTTATTTTTAAATCATACACCATTCACCGATCCAAAGTTTTTTCAGTTCAGATGGCAAATAGGAATCGGAAAAAGTTTTTAATAAATCTTAAGCACATATTAAACCTTTAGGGATTGGCCTTCTCTAAGAAGCGATTTTAATAAATTTTTCACTAAAACGCTTTATCATGAAAACCAGACACTTTTCTTTAATCCTGATGGGAGCCATGTTGGGTTTAACCCTTTACATTTCATCCTGTCAGAAAGCTCAGGAAACCATTGACACCCTCGATGTTAATTTGGCCGAAGACAACGCATTGGCAGCAGATGCATTTACCGATTTGTCAACCATAGCCGATCAGGCTTACGAAGGCAATGATTTATCTTTTAAAACAGCATCCGGTTTTTTAATTGGCGGCTGTGCCACCATTACCAAAGACACAAGTTCTTTTCCGCGACTGATTACCATCGATTTCGGCCCTGTAAACTGTCTTTGTGTAGATGGTAAATACCGCAGAGGTAAAATCTTTATTTCCTATACAGGACCTTACAGAAAACCGGGTACGGTAATCAACATTACAACTGCCGCTTATTTTGTAAACGATAATCATATTATGGGTACACGCACAGTAATCAATCAGGGATTGAATTCCGACAATCACCCATATTGGACCATTACGGTAAACGGAAAAATTGTAAAAGCCGACAGCAGTAAAATTTCTTTCAGTTCGCAACGTACACGAACCATGATTGCAGGATTTATGACACCTCATGTGTGGAACGATGATATCTTTCTGATTGACGGAAGTGCCTCAGGTGTAAGTGCAGCCGGAATAAGTTATGATGCCGACATAAGCGTAGCCTTGAGGAAAGAAGTGCCTTGTCCGTATTTTGTATCGGGTGTGGTAGAAATTACCCGATATAACAACGGACCAAAAGTATTCACGCTAAACTATGGTAATGGTAATTGCGATAATAAAGCATTGCTAACCGGACCCAACGGGTATACTAAAATTATTACTCTACACTAAAGTCTTAGGTGATTTTCATAGAATAAAAACCGCAGGCAACAGGGTCTGCGGTTTTAATTATATGGATATATAAATCAAATATTTTTCCTTAAACCAAGACTCATAAAAATAATCAGAAATAGGAATCTGATAATATGTTTCCTTGATGTGTTTCAGTTCTCCGCTCAGTTCACCTCCTTTGAGCATAATAATACCATTCGGTAAATCATTGTTCGAATTGCTGCTTAGTAAAGGTTTCGACCATTTTAAAATCTTCATTGCCGCAGTAAGGGCCCGGCAAACCACAAAATCGAATTGAATCCGGAGTTGCTGAGCCGGTATATGTTTTACAAGTACATTTTGCAGGCCCAAATCGGTGGAAATAGTAGTAACCGCTTTAGTTTTTTTCTCAATTACATCGACCAATATAAATTCAACCTCAGGAAAAAAAATAGCCAATGGAATACCCGGAAAGCCACCTCCTGTACCGATATCCAATATCCTGGTGTTCGGTATAAAATTAAAGTATTTTGCAATAGCTAAACTGTGCAATACATGGTGTTCATACAAATGATCGATATCGTTTCTGGAAATTAGATTTACCCGCTCATTCCAGAATCGATATAAATTACGCAAATTACTGATTTGCTGATATTGTGTATCGTTCAGATTTGGAAAATATTTCCTGATCAGGTTCATGAAGATTACGGAAAAGACTAAATACGGTCTTTGGTTTTTTTAATCGCATTCGACAGCAATTCTTTGGCTCTGAATAATTGAGCCTTAACCGTACCAAGCGGTAAATTAAGTTCGGTTCCAATTTCTTCGTATGAAGATTCTTTAAAATAGCGCAATTCTATTAGTATTTTATATTTGGGATTCAATTCCTCAACCAATGCACGAGCTACTTTTTTGCGTTGTTCTTTTATGATAGACTGCTCCGGATTGGGTCCGTCAGAACTGATGTTAATAGGGATTTTTGAACCGTCATCTTGTTCATTTGATTTATCAATCGACAAGGTAGAAATTCTTTTTTTTCGAATATAGTCGATACAATTATTGGTAGCAATTTTAAAAAGCCAGGTACTAAAGGCATATTCTGGGCTGTATTTAGCCAGATTTTTAAATGCTTTTCCAAAAGCTTCCATGGTCAAGTCATCGGCATCATCACGATTATGAACCATTTTCAATACCATAAAATAAATCGAATCTTTATAGCGCGACATGAGGTTTGCATAGGCATTATTATCTCCTTCAAGTGCTGCACTTACCAATTGCAGGTCTTCTTGAGCCCGTGGAGAAAATTTACTTTCTATCGCCATGTTTTTCTTTTAACAAACCACAAATAGGGTATTAATAACAATTTAATTACAAAAGAAATTCCATCAAAAATTGGAATCCACATTATCAAATCTTTACTACCCAATCTTTTAAAAGGAAGGCTAAGCAGGAAGATTAAAAATAATAGTCTTACTACAAAAATGAGTAAAACTACAGGTGTTTTTACCCCTGATATCAACAACAGGGTTAAAAAAATGTACACCAACAAGTTTGAAGCATGAAACAAGGCCAGTAAAAAAGCCGGTAAAGGTTTATAATGAATAGCGCTTCCAACATGTCTTGATTTTTGCTTAAACCACTTAATAAAATTTGACGGATAATTTGTAAAAGTATAAGATGCAGTTTGACTTACCACTTCAATTTTGCTATTATTATTGTAAGAATTCACCAACAAATCATCATCACCGGACAGGGAAGCATTAAATTTTTTATTTTGAACAGCCTTTAAAAAGACAGCTTTTTTTATGGCCATATTTCTACCTGTAGCCATAAAAGGCAGCCCCATAGCGATAAAAGAGCTGTATAGTCTGTAAACCTGAGCATTATCCCAGCGTGCCCATTTGTTTATCAAGGAATGATGATGAACAACAGGAGAAACACCCGCTACAATATCAAAATCACCGGCAAGTGGATTGGTCATTAAAGCAATCCATTCCTTACTAGCAACTCTGCAATCGGCATCGGTAAACAAAAGGAAATCATATTTTGCATGTTTCACACCGGTAAGCAAAGCATTCCGTTTGCCTTGTAAGCCATAATCGGTGGCAACAACTAATTTCAAATGATTATATTTTGCTTGAAAGCTTTGAACTATTTTTATGCTTTCATCAGAAGAATGATCATCAACAAGGATAACTTCGAATTCGGCATATTTTTGATTGCATATCGCAGGAAGGTTTTGCAATAAGTTATGCGCTTCATTTCTTGCACAAATAATGACGGAAACAGGTGCAAGCGTTATGCTTGATTTTTGTTTTTTACGGAAGATATCCAATAAAAAAAAGGTAAAATAATATATAATCTCGATAGCTACAGCAAGACAAAAAAGCGGAAAAAGAATTTTTATAATCAAGAAGCCGGATATTTGTGTTTCAAATTGAGCCTGCAAATACGGATAATTGTGGCAGATATGGAATTTAAAATAACAAATACAGATAGCAAAAGCAATGCACGTTGCGGTATATTGGAAACAGCTCACGGAAAAATAGAAACGCCCATTTTCATGCCTGTTGGAACGGTAGCAAGTGTAAAAGCCATTAGTCAGGAAAATTTAGTACAACAAGTAAAAGCATCTATTATTCTGGGAAATACTTATCATTTATACCTTCGTCCGGGTACGGATATTTTGGAGCAAGCCGGAGGTCTTCACCACTTTATGAACTGGAATCGTGCCCTGCTCACCGATAGTGGAGGATATCAGGTTTATTCGCTGGCATTGAAGCGAAAAATCAGCGAGAAAGGTGTACGGTTTCAATCGCATATCGATGGTTCATATCATGATTTCACACCTGAATCGGTTATTGAAACCGAAAGAAAAATAGGAGCCGATATCATGATGGCCTTTGATGAATGCCCGCCATGGCCCAGCACGAAAGATTATACACAACAATCCATGCAGCTTACTCACCGGTGGTTAAACCGTTGCATCAATCAATTTAATCAATCTGATCCATTGTATGGCTATGGGCAAAGTTTGTTTCCGATTGTTCAAGGTGGAACATTTGCAGATTTAAGAAAATCATCGGCAACATATATTGCATCAAAAAATTGCGATGGTAATGCAATCGGTGGTTTATCGGTAGGCGAACCACATGAATTAATGTATGAAATGACAGAACTTGTATGCAAAATACTGCCGGAAGACAAACCCAGGTATTTAATGGGGGTAGGTACACCGGTCAATATCCTGGAATCGATATCGCTTGGTGTCGATATGTTTGATTGTGTAATGCCCAGCAGGAATGCACGCAATGGACAGCTCTTTACTACCGAAGGAATTATTAATATTAAGAACAAAAAATGGGCGAAAGATTTTAGTGCCATTGATGCACAAAGCACTGTCGAATCATCAAGAAATTATTCAAAAG
Organism: Bacteroidota bacterium; assembly: GCA_024276745.1. Taxonomy (GTDB): domain Bacteria; phylum Bacteroidota; class Bacteroidia; order Chitinophagales; family S012-47; genus JAJRWN01. The sequence continues at coordinate 4,564 of JAJRWN010000042.1, read as the reverse complement.
CTTATTTGCGTCATCTTTTTGTAGCCAAGGAATTGCTTGCCCTTCAGTTAGCCACTCAGCATAATCTGGCATATTATCTTAGCTTAGTAAAAAATGCAAATGAGCATATTAAAGCCGGTGATTTTTCTTTATGGAAAGACCGGATAATTCCAAAATTAAGAAATCGTTTATAGAGGAAAACAGCATTTTGAAAAAGCTTGATTTATATATAATCCGTAGGTTCTTAGTCACATTTGTGTTTATTACTATGATTTTTATATCTATTTCGGTAGTCATCGACATCACCGAAAAGATGCAGGATTTTATGGATAAGCAAGCTCCCCTATCTGCCATCATTTTTGATTACTATTCTAATTTTATACCCTTCATTGGAGCCATGCTCGGTCCTTTTTTTGTCTTTATCACGGTTATTTATTTTACTTCAAGAATGACCCAACATTCCGAAATTGTATCGATAGTAGGAAATGGAATCAGCTATTACCGGCTCCTTCGGCCTTTCGTTATCACCGCACTGCTATTGGTAGCAGCTTTTTGGTATGCTAATAATTGGTTGGTACCGCAGGCTAATAAAAAAAGACTGGCTTTCGAGCAATTATATGTTCGAAATCCTATTAACTATTATTCTGATATTGAGCTGGTAAGTGAAAAAACAACAGATGGAGAAAGCATCGTATCCTTAAAAAGATACTCGAAAGACCGAAACGAAGGATTTAGATTTTCATTAAAAAAGCTTCATCACGGACTTTTGCAACAATATATTTATTCGCCAAGAATTGTATGGAATGAAGATGCGAAGAAATGGCGTTTAAATGAATATAACGGATGGATAATCATGGGACAAAAAGATTCTGTTTTTAGCGGTCAAAGGCTTGATACGGCATTAGGATTTTCTCCTGCAGATTTTATCTTCAGGCTCGATATAAAAGAAGCCATGACCACTCGGGAATTAAATAAGTTTATAAAAGCCGAAAAAGAAAAAGGCAGTGAAAAGGTTCCTTATTTTCAGGTGGAGAAACACTTAAGAACTTCAAATGCATTTTCAATCTTAATACTTACGCTTATCGGGCTTGCATTTTCGACCCGTAAAATCCGTGGAGGCATCGGATTTCAATTAGCATTAGGTTTGTTGATAAGCACTTTATATATTCTGTTTATCCGGTTTTCAACAACCTTTGCCACTAATGCCAATTTGCCGGCCATTGTAGCAGTATGGATACCGAATTTTGTTTTCGGTTTGTTTGCATTGGCTTTGATAAAATGGACACCAAAATAGCAAACCGAATTTGATGATTAGAATGGTTTATCAATATCCGGATCATTATCCTGGTTTAATGAATTCATTTTGGAAGGTATGGTGCGAACTTCACCGGCATGGATATCCCTGTAGTCCATATCTACAAAACTGGCATAATCTTTTATGAAGCGTAAATCAACCTTACCGGTTGCCCCGTTTCGATGTTTTGCAATGATAATTTCGGCCACATCGGTATTCATATCTTCAGGCACTTTATCGTAGTATTCGGCCCGGTAGATAAACAAGACCAAATCGGCATCTTGTTCGATGGCTCCTGATTCACGCAAATCAGAAAGTTGAGGTCGTTTATCCCCCGAGCGTGTTTCAACACTCCGGTTTAATTGAGACAGGGCAATAACCGGAACACGCAGTTCTTTGGCAATTGCTTTCAAGGAGCGGGAAATTTTACTGATTTCCTGTTCTCGGTTGCTTTGAAAGTTTTTATTTGTTTTTACCCCCGACATGAGTTGAAGATAGTCGATGATAATCATTTGAATATCATACTGGCTTTTAAGCCTCCGGCATTTAGCTCTTAAGTCAAAGACATTAATAGCAGGTGTATCATCTATATAAATAGGTGCTTCACTTAATTTTTTTACTTTGGTCGTAATCTGAATCCATTCGTAATCTTTTATATCGCCTCTGCGCAATTTATCACCACTAATTTCGGTTTCAGAAGAAATCAGTCGTTTGACCAATTGATCGGCTGCCATTTCAAGCGAAAAGACAGCAACAGGCACATCAGCATCGATAGCGGCATTGCGGGCCATGCTCAGTGTAAAAGCTGTTTTTCCCATACCCGGCCGGGCAGCTATAATGATTAAATCAGAAGCTTGCCATCCTCCGGTTAATCGATCAAGATTGGTGAAACCCGAGGGTACACCGGTCATACCGTCATCCTTATTTTTTAGTGCATCAAGTTCCTTAATGGTACGGCTTAACAAATCACTTAATAATTCAGTTTTTTTGGTCAGTAAATTATCAGTAATGAAGAATAGATTTCTTTCGGCTTCATCCAATAATTCAAAAGTATCGGTAGTATCGTCATAAGCATTTTGAATAATCCGGGTAGAAACACGAATTAATTCCCGCTGAATATGTTTTTCTGCCACAATCCGTGCATGTGTTTCAACATTAGCGGTAGAAACAATTCTTTGGGTAAGCTCAGCAACATAGTAATTTCCACCAACCTCATTAAGCACGCCCATATTCTTTAGCTCTTCCGTAACCGTAAGCAAATCAATGGGTTTAGTTGCATTAAATAATTTTAAAATAGCTTCACAAATTTTCTGATTGGCATCGGCATAAAAACTTTCGGGACGAAGTATTTCCAAAGCAATTGAAACGGCTTCTTTATCGAGCATCATAGCCCCCAAAACCGCTTCTTCAAGTTCTAAAGCCTGGGGAGGTGTTTTTCCAAAAAACAAATCAGATAAACCACTTGATTTAGTTTTTTTTGAAAAATCTACTATGCCTGTTTTTGTACTTTTATTTTCTTGCATTTTTTTCGTTGTATTAATTGCCCGGTAAGAAGCTATAAACATAGCTGAATGCTCAAAACAGACCAAATTTTTCAGGTATAAAAGATATACAAAATTTCTCCACAAATAATGGATGGATTGTAAACGATTTTGAGTCCGTAATCCACAAGGGGGAAAGCCGGATTATGCTTAATAAATGAGTTATCCTCAATTGGAGAATCAATGTGAATAAGTAAGCATCCCTTGTGCAAAAAAATGTTGAAAAACCTTATATTTTGTTGATAAGCAAGCTAAACCGTTCAAACAAAAGCATTTAAGCCGGTGATATCCTTACCGGTAATAAGCAAGTGAATTTCGTGTGTACCTTCGTAAGTAATCACCGATTCGAGGTTCATCATATGACGCATAATGGGATAATCGCCCATAATGCCCATAGCACCCAGCAATTGGCGGGCATTCCGGGCACAATTCAAAGCCATTTCGACATTATTTCTTTTAGCCATGCTGATTTGAGCAGGAGTAGCTTTTTGTTCATTTTTCAAAACGCCAAGCCGCCAGGTCAATAATTGTGCTTTGGTAATTTCGGTAAGCATTTCGGCCAGTTTTTTCTGACTCAGCTGAAAAGCGGCTATAGCTTTTCCAAATTGTTTTCTTTCCCGGGTATAACGAAGGGCGGTATCATAGCAATCCATGGCAGCACCGATGGCTCCCCATGCAATACCGTAGCGAGCCGATGACAAGCAACTAAGAGGTCCTTTCAATCCTTTTACATTAGGTAAAATATTTTCTTTCGGTACTTTCACATTATTAAAAATCAACTCACCGGTAGCGGAAGCACGAAGCGACCATTTTCCATGCATTTCGGGCGTAGAAAAACCTTCCATGCCTCTTTCCACAATAAGCCCTCTGATGATTCCATTTTCATCTTTAGCCCAAACGATGGCCACCCGGGCAAAGGGAGCATTTGAAATCCACATTTTAGCACCATTCAGTAATACATAATCACCTTGATCTTCAAAATGTGTTTCCATGCCTCCGGGATCTGAACCATGATTTGGTTCGGTAAGCCCGAAACATCCCATCCATTCACCACTGGCCATTTTTGGTAAGTATTTTTTGCGTTGTTCTTCCGAACCGAAAGTATAAATAGGAAACATGGCCAGAGAACCCTGAACCGAAGCCGTTGAACGTATTCCCGAATCGCATCTTTCCAATTCCTGCATGATTAAACCATAGCTGATTTGATCAAGTCCCGGACATCCGTATACTTCAGGTATAAAAGTACCGAAAGCACCCATGCCGGCTAATCCGGGTATAATCTGTTCAGGAAACACTGCCTTTTGTGCACATTCTTCTATAATGGGCGATACTTCTTTCTTTACCCAGTCACGTACCGAATTTCGAATTAATTTATGTTCATCGCTTAGTAATTCATCGATTAAGAAATAATCTACACCTTGAAATTGATCAATAGCCATATTTTTTGATTTTCTTAATCACAAAGGTATAAAAAGTGAATCGTTGAAGACCCTTTATTCCGGTATGATAAATGATTTGTACTTAACTTTGAGGAAATCATTTTTTTTACAATAAACAGCTCCATTATGGGAATGATAGCCATTGAAGGTATGCAGTTTTATGCGCACCACGGATTCAGCAAAGAAGAAAGAGTAATCGGTGGACAATTTATGGTTGATGTTTACCTGAAAACAAATTTTTCAGGTGCTGCAAGAGAAGATGATATCAGCAAAACCATTGACTACGAAAAAGTTTTTTTACTGGTTAAAAC
>JAJRWN010000041.1 GCA_024276745.1 Bacteroidota bacterium | reverse complement strand
GGTTGTGTCGGGGCCGCTGGGCGTTTGCACATTGCCCACGGGGTACTGGGAGCAGTCTTTTATCTCGAATACCCAAAAATCCCTATCAACCCCATTGCCACCATAAGGTGTACAGGCAACATCAAACGAAGGGCCAAAATCGGTTGTTCCGGCTATTACATAATTGTTGTCGCTTTTTTTTACCACACCGAAATCAATAATTTCACTTCCAAGTCCTCCAAAACATTGTTGGGATAGCAATTCACCCTCACTATTTAACTTAACAAACCAAATATCAGAATCATATTCACTTAAGGAATGATTTCCACTTACATCTCCATTATTTGAATAGGTACTTACTATTGAGACCAAGCTTCCATCAGTTGTTTGTAAAATATTTGAACCAGATTCTGATTTTGAACCACCAAGAGCATTTTGCCAAATAATATTACCATCAAAATCTATTTTAACAACCCATGAATCAGATTCACCATGCCAGCCGAAAACATCTCCGTCATTTGAAGATGTTGAGCCTGTAAAAACATATCCAGCCTCGATCTCAAGAATACCAAATATCCCATCATGGTCACTTCCACCATAGCATCTTTGCCACTGAATATTTAGATTAGAATCAAGTTTAAATAATACACCCTCAAACCATCCATAAGAATGGGGTATGCATGTAATATTTCCAACGGCATCTTCATGAATTGAGGAACTGCTTGCAATCAGGTATCCACCGTCGGATGTCTGTAATATGGCCTGGCCTTTGTCTATCCAGTCTGTGCCTATGGTATAGTCCCATTCAAGTTCTCCTTCGCCGCTTATCTTCACGGCCCATGTATCAGCACCCCCGTAATTCACACTTATATCCCCATCGTTTGAATATGTCCATCCTACGGCTACAACCCCTCCGTCAAGGGTTGGTGAACCTGTCCATAAAACGTCAGATTCATTTCCACCGATAATTTTATCCCAGATGATATTTCCTTCAATATCAATTTTTAATATCCAAAGATCCCATGAATCTATATAGGGATCATAACTTATATCGCCATCAGAAGAATTAGATGCACCAAGTACAAAATAATTTCCAACATTATCAGGAATTATTCGAAAAAAATTATCTCCTTTGGTTCCTCCATAAATTTTTTCCCATAATATATTTCCTGTGCTGTCTGTTTTTATAAGCCATCCATCTGAGCCTCCATTATTAAATGTTATATCCCCATCATTTGACTCAGTCCATCCTAAAATAAAGTATCCACCAGGAACCTCAGCAATATCTTTTGCATTATCCTGCCCACTGCCTCCATAGCATTGTTGCCACTTTATATCCATATTTTGTCCAAAACCAGATATATGAAAAAGGACGGCTATTAGTATATAAATTTTATTTTTCATCTTCTTGAGATTTAAAAAAGCACATTTCCTTAATTAAGGAAATGTGCTTTCAAATTTATTTACTAATTACAATTTTACCAGACTTGTTAAAACCCGATACAATTAATGTGTAAAAATAAACACCCGATTTAATCTTCCTTGTATCCCAGATTTTCTGTCCGTGTGCTGCGGTAATGCTTAAGGTAGTAACCAATTTACCTGAAACATCACTTATTTTTATCACTCCTTCTGATTCGCCATCCGGTAAAGTATAATTAAACGCAGCCCAATCTTTTACAGGGTTGGGTCCAACTGCAATCTCCACATTATACATTTTTTCAAAAGCATTTGGGTTGAACACATTACTGCTCTTATAACCTGAAGTATCAGCATTGATACAATCACAATAATGGTAACCATAAACGAACTCCAATATCCCTTTGGCTTGTGTACCTGCTGTTCCATTGCTGTTTTCTGCAATTAATAAAAGATTGCTTACTTCTGTGCTATCAAGGTCAAAAATAGTCCTTTCTTCATTGGCAAGGTTCATTTGCAAATTCAGCATTTCAGTATAATAGTTATGTTCTGTCAATTCATCGGCATCATAATCGTACAAGGCGGGCATCCAGTTTGCCAAAGCCATGGCACCAGTATAATCCGCTTCTTGCATGTAAGTAGCTATTATTTGTTCATCTGCACGTGTGCCGCCAAGATTGTCCAACCAGTTGCGCAGTTCGGCATAATCAGTAATTGAATCGTTTAATATACTCCTTATTATGTCGTGTGCCGCCCGGGTTTTTGCCTGATTGTAATGTGCCATTTGCCGGAGCAGTACAGTTTTGTAAGTTGTACCCGTTGCTACCTGTTTTAATATATCAATCATATAAGCAGGCAAAGGGTTTTCCTTATCTTCAAGATATTTTATCAATTCCTCCTTTTTCAACTCATCGGGATTGGCCGCCATAATTTCAAATATTATACTTTCGGGAAGTACATTGGTTTTGTCGGCAGCCGCTTTTAAAACATCCATAGACAAATGGGGGGATTTGCCGAGCAACTCCGTACGCAGCTCCCACATATCATTGGGCCAGGCAGTTTCAACTTCGGTTAATGTAGCATCGGTATTGCCCCCGTCCTTCAGGTTATCGTATAATGCTTTTACATTATTATAATCGGTAAGGTTTGTTGCAAAATCCTGTTCGGCCTGTTGTTTTTCTCCGGGCGAAAGCACCATTTCCCAGCCCGTACCAGTGCCCGGTTCCCCATAATGCGACAGGCATTGGTTTTGGATACCGACCACAGGTTCACGGGTTACACGGTTGACCTCTTTGGGATAATATACCGTATTTGTGTTGCCCGGGGCAGGTGCATAATAGTAATAACCGATGTAGTCATTGTAGTCCCAGTTATTGAAATTATAATTGGCATTTGCCGAAAAAGTATTACCCGCCGGCATTTCCGTAGAGCCTTGAGGATCCTGAATGCCATCATCCTGATTCGGAACATCTTCAACCGTAAAATCCTCATAATTGCCGGTGTTCTCGTTGCAGAAATAGGCGAGGCCATTCCATGTTTCACCTAATTTCCAATTCCTCCCCACCGCATAATTCCCATAGCTCAAACCGTTGAAGTAGTTTTTATATACTTCGTCTGTTGCCTCGGTTTCGGCAATGCGGATACCGGTGGTTGTCCCGGCGGAGGCCGTTGGCAAAAAGTGGTTTTCCTCAATGGCAAAGCCGGTACAGCCCAATAAGTCTATCCCATAGCCTGATGATTTCGCCCCTTTTCCGTCGCATTCGCC
>JAJRWN010000003.1 GCA_024276745.1 Bacteroidota bacterium | reverse complement strand
GAGCAAACAGATTGCAGCAATAGCGAAGAAGCAAGAGTATTGCTGCACGGAATAATTATAACTTACCGTGAAAAGATAATAGAATCTAAAACCGGGGATGATATTGCAAAGATACCGATAAGCAATCAGCAGGATGCTATCGTTAAACCCAATGCTAATAGCAGTATTGAACAAATCTCCTATCAATTGGAAAGTTTTGGACAAATCAGCGATTCGGTGGTTTTAAAAGTGCTCGACCGTAATCCGGATTGGGAAAACATGTTGCTTGTAGTTGATTGGACGAGTAGTATGTATCCGTATGGCAGTCAGGTGGTTTTATGGCAAGCTCTACACATGGCTACATCAGGTATCAGGCATTTGGAATTTTTTAACGATGGAAATCATACATTGAACGTGAAAAAGATTGGTAAGACAGGTGGCATCTACTTTAGCAATCCAAACAATTTGGAATCAATCATCAAAACCATGCATTGGGTTCGTGAGCAGGGTGACGGAGGAGATATACCTGAAAACGATGTGGAAGCCATATTGAAAGGTATTCAAGCCTTTCCTGATGTGGAACAAGTGGTACTGATAGCCGACAATAACTCGGAAATGCGTGATTTTGAACTGGCAGATTTGATCGATAAACCGGTAAGAATTATACTTTGTGGAGATTATTTGGGCATCAATCCCCAATATCTGAGTCTGGCCTTGAAAACCGGTGGAAGTATTCACACCATAGACCGCGATTTAAGCGATTTGATTCAACAATTTGATCACAAACAATTTGAATTCAACGGATTTGCTTATTCCATTCAACCCGATTCACTGGTGCAAATTTGGCAAAACGATCAATCCATTACTTTGGTAGAGCCTTGATAGATTGGCAGGTGTGTATGGAGATTTTCTGCTTAATTTTTTAATATCCATTAGAATTTTTATCAGTCTTTATTTTTATTTCATCCCAGTACTTAAATAATTTTCTATAATCATCTTTTTTCTTTCAGCTCATAATGTCTTTCTATTCGGAATAAAGATTTCAGTCCGGTAAATATTCCGGCAGGGTAGTGGCAATAATAAAAAAAAGCCCTTCCGCTTAAAGAAGGGCTCCCAGCGACTCAAAACAGCATCCTGATTCTATGGAATGGACTAATCAATAGAATAGGATGCACTGAATGAAAAAGTGCTGCCTAAACGATGCGATTCGTTGGTATAAGTTGATGATTTGAAAGTTTGCAATGTAAGATATTCGGCATTTAAGATATTGTTCATCCTGAATCTCAAACTCAGATGATCTCCCAATTGTTTGGAAATTGCCAGATTCAGCAATCCTCTTGCCTGATCGTACACATCGGGCAATCCCTGAAGTCCTATGGCCGACAGTCGTTTGCCATAAAGATTATAACTTAAATCGGCTCCCAATCCAAGTTTATCAGAATGATAAGAAAGGATGCCGTTTAATAAGAATGGTGATTGCCCCTGAAATGGACGGTAAGGATCTATCTCAGGATTGATTTCGGCCAGTACTTTATATTCGCTGCTGTCTAATGCTACCCGCGAGAAGATATATGAATAGTTGGCATTAAATTTAAAGTTTTTGAATGCCGGAGCAATAAAGCCCAGATTTTTTCTGAAATCAAACTCTAATCCGTAAACATTGGCATCATTGGTATTTTGATAAACAATTTCGGGATTGAGTGAGGTTGTATTGTAAACTTTTACAATCGGATTAGAAAAATGTTTGTAGTAAGCACTTACGGCAATCACTTCGCCAGCTTGCATAAAATGTTCCCAGCGTAAATCAAAATTGCGAATGACTGTTGTTTTCAGTTCCGGATTGCCGATAAAAATAAATCCACCGATAAAATCAAAAGAAACAAAAGGTGCCAGTTCGCGCATACTGGGACGGGCAATGGTTTGACTGGCCGACATTCTCAAATTTGTATTTTCACCCAAAGCATATATAAAGTTTGCCGATGGGAATAAATTAAATTGTTTGATATGCCCGGCTCCCTGTAAAGAATCGGCACTTTCTACATTCATTATAGTTGATTCTCCTCTGAATCCACCAATAAATTTTATGGTTTTACTAAGATGAAATTCAGCCATTAGATAAAGAGATGAAATATTTTCAGACCCTGAATAATTGTTTGAAATTTTGGTGTCGTTTACTAGATAATTTCCGATGATGGAATGATTGTAAACCGAATCGAATCCGATGACACCCACGTTTTGTGCTCCAAAATAAGCTTCCTGTTTACCTTGATAGTTTGAGCCGTTTTTATTGTTATAATAAAAACGGAATTCCTCAAAATTTCGTGATTTTAAATTATTATAAAATCCGAATTTAATCTGATTAGAGCTATTCGATGCTTTTAGAAAAGGTATGCTTATATCCATTTTGCTTTCGATGACATGGTCGTTCAGATATCTGAAATAATGATAGGGTAAATCATATTCCGCTACCGAAATATAGTAGAGCGAATCGCCAATATTTTCGTTGGCAAAAAATCTTAAATCAGGTTCGTTTTGATAAGAAGCTGAATAGGCTGTACTCCATTCAATCATAGCACCATGCCAGGCTGGCAGATGATGTTTTCCTCTTAATTGGGTTGAAGATAAACCTCGTTCGGTGAATTGCAGTGTTCTGGTTTCAAAAACCTTATCGTTTCCAGAAACCATTCCTGGAATCGATCCGCTTTGATAGCGGGATAATTTCTGGGTATCGTGATTATAAATAGAAATGATACTGATTTCGTTATGCTTGCCAATCCGGTACGATAATCCGGCAATACCGCTGATCACCGGATTTTCGATGCTTTTATGGTCTTTCAAATTGTAATAATTGAACAAATCCTGTGCATTTGAACCAGTTATGTCCCAGGCTTGATTTTTTCCGTTTTCGTAGCTGATAAGATTTCTGCTATGTGAAATACCAAAAATTACACCCAAAGGATTATGAAAAAGTTTATACCGGTTGCCAAATGAAAAAGAAGCATTATAGCTGGTGAACGAACGCTTTTCTAT
>JAJRWN010000040.1 GCA_024276745.1 Bacteroidota bacterium | reverse complement strand
TACGAACAGGTCAGATAAAAGGGGTTTTATATGTTTTTTTGCTAAACGCATAGCGTGTAACCTTGACACAAGCAAGATTATACGCTATGCTTTTTATAAAGTTGTTTAAGCTATGGTTTTCAAGCTATTCGACAGGAAATTACCAGATTGCCAAAATAAAACCGGCCAGTCCGAAAAGCAATACTTGATAAGTAGCATCAATAAAAAACAGCTTCAAGGATTTATTGGTGTACAGATATCCCATTCCGGTCATAGTTGCCGAGAATCCGATACCGGCCAATACACCTATTTTCAGACCCATCAGCCAATCGATATAATTACTATTAGCCAGAAATAGAGCTAAAATCAATACACCTATAAATTCGAGGATAAAGTTCAATACAAACTTCTTAGCCATCGCATTTCCTCCGGCTGCTTTATCCTCATCGCTTAGGCCTTGTTCTTTTTGCCAGGCTTTACCAAATAGCGGTGTATACCAAATATAGCCGAGAATAAATGCAGCTAAAGTAGATACAAAAACGGCTAACCAATTGATTTGATTGAGTAATTCTGTTAAGTCCATAATATTGGTTTTAGTTAATAAATCGAAGTATATATTTACTGCTTTATTAGACCAAGATAAGAAACATCATTCAGAAAAATCAAAAAATTTTCACACAATTAGCTGAATTAGTTTAAACTGAACCATTATTGGCACTGAATAATGACATCCTGAGTACTCATGTGAGTACTTTCATGCCCAGCACGATCTACAATATAAATATCATAACTCAGGGTATCGAAGCCTACATGATCCGGACGGCAATTAATAGAAAATGGTTCTATGGTAAACCACACGGTTCCCGAAACGGCCTCATGACTATTATTGGCTGAGATATAGGGAATTTTATAGGTAAGAGCAAAACCCGTGCGGCTGTCCGTTAAGTAGGCGTTTACCCCCGTTTCAGCACTTTTTAGTCCTATATCCCCGTCACCGTCCTGAAAATCAATGCGTACTATGAGTGAATCGATACCCGAAACCACGAAATTAGTATCTACTGAAGCTTTTACGATTTCAGGACTGATGTCGAATACCGGTTTTTTTATGCACTGCACCAAGAAGGTAGAGAGTATCAATATGCCTATTATCTTTTTCATTGTTTAAGAAACTAAATTACGCATAAATTATTTCGTAAAACATCACTCATTTTTTTTCTTCACCAATGCAACATGTATTTGTTTTGGATTTGCTGTCAATCTTCTACTTTTGATCTGTGAAATTTTATCTGCAAAACCCCGACTACCTGTTCATCGATGCTGCTCAAGATTTTGAAGCATTAGCTTTGCGTATGTTTCAATATCAATATAAACAGCTTCCCATTTACCGGGCCTATTGTGATGGCATAGGTGTGGATATCAATCAAGTTAAATTTTTGCATCAAATTCCTTTTTTGCCAATCAGTTTTTTTAAAACACATGTTATTCTTTCGAAAAATACAAAAGCTGAGAAAATCTTTGAAAGCAGTGGTAGCAGTGGATTAAATACAAGCAAGCATCATGTAGCCGATTTAAATTGGTATCATATCAGTTTGTTAAAGCATTTTGAAGCCTTCTGGGGAAAGCCTTCAGAATATTGCATTCTCGGCCTCTTGCCGGGTTATCTGGAGCGTAGCAATGCCTCGCTGGTCTATATGGTCAGGCAATTGATGAGGGCATCCGGTCATAAAGACAATGGTTTTTACTTACACGATTTCGGAAAATTAAATCAAAAACTCAGGGAGCTTGAGACCCAAAAGCAAAAATGCTTATTAATCGGGGTTAGCTATGCCCTGGTGGATTTTGCCGCACAATATCCACAACAGCTCAAACATACCCTTGTGATGGAAACAGGAGGCATGAAAGGGAAACGAAAAGAATTAATCAAATCTGCATTGCATCAAGTGCTGCTGAAAGCTTTTGGACTGTCTGCTATTGCTTCTGAATATGGCATGACCGAATTATTATCCCAGGCTTATTCAAAAGCTGCAGGTATTTTTACTCCAGCGATATCTATACGGGTATTGGTACGCGATTTAAACGATCCTATGGAAGTAAAAAAATCAGGAAGCGGGGCATTGAATATCATCGATCTGGCCAATATTCATTCTTGCAGTTTTATTGCTACAGACGATTTGGGAAAGGTATCTGAAGATGGACAATTTGAAATATTAGGCCGGATAGACCATAGTGACTTGCGAGGATGCAATCTTTTGCTGGATTAGTTTATTTCCTTTCGTAAACAGGAAGCCCATCAATAAAAGTCATCAGTACTTTGGCTGAAAAGATATCTTGTTTGGGACAATGCATAATATCCCGGTTGAGGATGACAAAATCAGCCGCTTTACCGGGTTCAAGACTTCCTTTTTCTTTTTCTTCAAAATTTGAATAGGCCGCCCAAATTGTCATAGCACGCAATGCTTGTTCACGGCTTAAAGCATTTTCTTTCTGAAAACCCTTTTTGGGAAATCCCTTTTGATCTTGCCGGGTAACGGCAGCATAAAAGCCATAGAGAGGATTGATATTTTCGACCGGAAAATCGCTTCCCGCGGCCACAAGTCCTGCATATTGCATCAAGTCATGATAAGCGTAAGCATATTTGATTCTCTGCGCTCCAAGCCGTTTTTCAGCCCAATACATATCGCTGGTGCAGTGGGTGGGTTGTATAGAAGGAATAAGTCCCAGCTTTCCGAATTGTTTTTGATCATCGGGTTGCACTACCTGTGCATGTTCTATGCGCCATCTTCGATGATTTCCGGGTTGCAGAAATTCGCTGTACATATTGATAAGTTCCCGGTTAGCCGCATCTCCGATACAATGGGTTGCTATCTGATAATTGGTTTTAAGTGCCACTTGCATAAAATCTTTCAATAAGTTGGTATCGAGCAAGTTAAGGCCGGTATTAGCTGTATCGTCAGTATAGGGAGAGAGCAAATGTGCCCCGCGTGAACCCAAAGCACCATCGGCATAAAATTTAAAACAACGAACCGTGAGTTTTCCGCTTTTATAAATACCATGTTTAAGGGCAAATGCTTTATTTTCTTCACTAGGGTTAAGCATGGCATATATCTTTATTGCCAGATTCCCCGCTTTTTGCATACTATCGATAATCTGAACCAGATTATAATCGAGGCCGGCATCGTCAACGCTGGTCAAGCCTACGGCAAGACAATCTTGCTCTGCCCGTTTCAGGGCATTTTCTATTTGCTCTTTAGTTTCTTTAGGAATAATTTTTTGAACCAATTCAACGGCATTGTCGATTAATAATCCGCTTACATGAGCATTTTTAAGCATTATTTTTCCTCCTTTGATATCCGTAGAATCATTAATACCAGCCAAATCCAATGCTTTTTGATTCACCACAGCCGCATGCCCGTCAATTCGTTTCAGAAATACCGGCCGGCCGGGAAATAGCTTATCCAGTTCTTTTTTATCCGGAAAAGCTTTACCCGTCCAATCGTTTTGATCCCAGCCTCGCCCGATAATCCATCCGTCTTTATGTTGTTTTGCATAACGGATTACGATAGAAAGCACTTCATCGAATGAAGCCGTTCCCTCCAATTGAGCATAATTACTGTATAATCCATATCCATAAAAATGACAATGTGCATCGTAGAAACCGGGATAGACAAAAGCCCCTTTCATATCCAAAACTTGTTTGGCATCGAAGCGTTTTTTCAGATCTTCGGTTTTTCCACAGCCTATGATTTTTCCAGCGTGTACAGCCATAGCCTCCTGAACAGAAAAAGCCTGATCTACGGAATAAATTTTTGCATTTATCAGCAATAAATCAATTGGCATTTTCTTCGAAGGCATCATGATTACAAAAATTAATGCAAGAAGCGATATACTTAGCGGCCAAGCAAGTTTATTCATATTTAAACTCAATTTTGTCATCCGGTAAAGAACGGTAATTGCTAATCAGTTCAGTAATTTTTATAGCCACCTTTTCCGGAGGAATTAAAGTACCCTTTTTATGCATATCAACAAATTGCCCTTGTCTCGAAAAGGAAGTCTCACCACTTTGCCGAATCAGCCTCTGCATGGGCGTATCTACAATGCCGGGAGCAACATACAAGGCTCGAAGTTGAGATATTTTTTTGATTTTTATTTCGGTTTGGAGTACCCGTGTGGCCATGTCGAGACCTGCTTTTGATGCACAATAGCCCGGCCATCCGTCAATAGGAAAACTACCTGCCCCAGATGATATATTGATAATTAGTTTCTCCACTTGCTTTTTTTCAAAAGAAGCCACAAACTGATTCATCAATACCATAGGGGCCAATAAATTCAATCTAATGGACTCATCCAAATCACCGGCATCGGCAAAACCAAAGCCTGCCACTTTACCCAAACGTCCGGCATTGTTGATAAGTACAATATGCCCGGCATCTTCCACAGCAGGAAATCTGAAAGCATTCATTGCGTTCAGTTCAGCCAGATTGATTTCGATATGCCGATAGGCTTGATGAGTGATACTCCGGCTACGCGATAGTCCGTATATTGTCCATCCCTGATTGAGTAAAAGCAAAGCTGTTTCCTTACCGATTCCCGAAGAAGCCCCTGTAATAAATGCATAGTTCATAAGCATCAGGTTTTTGTCTTGTTGAATTGATCAGCATGAAAAGATAATTCATTTTCAGAATTTGCAATAACGGTAGCGGCAGTAGTATCACCGGTAACATTAACAACGGTACGGCACATATCCAAAATCCGGTCGACCGGAAAAATCAGGGCAATCCAGGTAGCGGGAAGTCCGACCGATTCAAGTACAATAATGAGCATCACTAAACCTGCACTGGGAATAGCCGGAGCACCAATAGAAGCAAGGGTAGCTGTAATTACTATAGTCAGTTGTTGAAAAAGGCTTAAATCGTAGCCGTAAAACTGAGCAAGAAAAACAGCGGCAACCGCCTGATAAAGGCTGGTACCATCCATATTTACCGTAGCACCGATTGGAAGCACAAATGCACTTATTTCTTCAGATACCCCCAAATGATCGCGTGCACAATCCATGGTAACGGGTAAAGTGGCTGCACTCGAACTGGTTGAAAAAGCAAGTATTTGGGCATCTGAAATACTTTTAAAAAAATTCTTATAGCTTATTTTTCTTACCAGTATTTTGATAATGGCCGGATAAAAAGCAAAAACCAAAATCCCCAATCCAATTAAAACGGTCAATGAATACCAGAGTAATCCTCCGAAAATACTCATCATCAGCGAGGGATTGTCACCGGCTAACTTGGCGATTTGACCGGCCAGCAGTGCAAAGACAAAAAAAGGAGCTCCTTTCATGATAATATCGACAAGTTTTAAAATGACGGCATTCACCGCATCTACAAAATCTGTCAAAGGTTTTGCTTCTTTCTCCGGAATCAAAGAAAGCGCAATACCGAAAAGAATAGCAAAAAAGATGATTTGAAGCATTTTTAAATTATCGGAAAAAGCGCTGAATATATTATCAGGAAACAGATTTACAATAGGTGTTAAAGGGCCTTGTCCTTGCCATTGAGATGCATCATTTTTTTTAACTTCAATTTTATGATTTACATCAACCTGAGATGCATATTGAGCAATATTGGCTTGCAATTGTTTTTTATTGTGCTCAGCCATGCGTGTACCGGGTTGTATAATATTAACCAGCAAGAGCCCTAATGAAACGGCCATGATGGTTGTGATAATGTAAAAACTAATGGTTTTTAGACCTATCCTGCCTAATTTGCTAATGTTCAATCCGGAGATTCCTTTAATTATGGAAAACAAAACCAATGGAACAGCAATCATTTTCAGCAGACGTATAAATATATCGCCCCATGGATTAATCCAGTTTATGGTAAATTGACTCCAACCGGCTATACTTGAAATAACAGCCCACACGACACCCATGCCCAGTCCGATCAAAATTTTCCAATGTAATCCCAGTTTTCGCATGAGTTTATATTTTAGAAGTACGCATTCTGAGCCAATGATCAGCCAGCACCAAAGCCGCCATAGATTCAACAATAGGTACGGCTCTCGGTACTACGCAAGGATCGTGGCGTCCTGCTTTTTCCATCCGGCTTTCATGCCCTTGTTTATCCATAACATCGGGCTCGTAACGGCTGGTTGATACCGGTTTGAAAGCTACCCGGAAAAGGATATCCATTCCATTGCTAATCCCTCCGTTGATGCCACCGTCATGATTTGTTTTAGTCTTAATTTCTCCATTTTCAAAAACAAAATGATCGCGGTAAAGACTTCCGGGCATCGAAATACCTTTGAACCCTAAACCGATCTCAAATCCTTTGGCAGCATTAATCGACAGCATGGCTTTGGCCAGATCGGCTTCCAATTTATCAAATACAGGTTCGCCTACTCCCGGTGGATAATGCTGTATCAGGCAAGTAATTTCTCCTCCCAATGTATCGCCATCAGTGGCAAGGTGTTTTATCGCTGCTATCATGGCATCGGCTGTTTCTCGGTGTGGACAGCGAACCGGATTACTATCAATATCTTCATGGTCTTCCGGAATAAAATTTTCCGGTGTTTTTACGCTTCCAACTTGCGAAACCCAGGCTCTTATGGCAATACCGTTCAAAGCCAAAAGCTGCATAGCTATTGAACCGCCAACTACCCGGCAAGCGGTTTCCCTGGCCGAGGCCCTTCCGCCACCCCGGTGATCGCGATGTCCGTATTTTAATGCATAAGTAAGATCGGCATGAGAAGGTCTGAATTTATCTTTCAAACTATCATAATCAGCCGGACGCTGATCTTTATTTCTGATGATGAACCCAATAGGTGTACCCAGGGTTTTACCTTCAAAAATACCTGATAATAGTTCTACACGGTCCTTTTCTTTCCGCTGTGTGCTAATGTCTGATTGTCCCGGCCGTCTTCTATCCAACTGATGCTGTATAAAAGATTCGTCAATCCTTAATCCTGCAGGACATCCGTCAATAATGCCACCGATGGCTTTTCCATGCGATTCGCCAAAAGTGCTGAGTGTAAATATTTGTCCGAAGCTGTTTCCCGGCATGTTGCGAATTTAGAGAAAATTACACCAAATCACTTTTGTAATTTAGCCCCTAAACATTTTCTTATGCGCCTTCTTATTGTACATATCGGACAATTATTACAAATCAGACCGGAAAAAAGGCAAAAACCGCTTGCCGGTGAATCGATGCAGCGGATACCAAAATTTGAAAATGCCTGGTTGTTGATAGAAAACGGCCGGATACATTCCTTCGGGAATATGCAGGTAACTATTCCCCGGGCCGACAAACAGTATGATGCTAAAGGTCGCATGATATTGCCGGCATGGTGCGATTCGCATACACATTTGGTATGGGCAGGCAACCGTTCGACCGAATTTGTTGACCGGATTAAAGGATTAAGTTATGAGGAAATTGCTGCTAAGGGGGGAGGTATATTAAACTCAGCCAAACGTTTAAATCAAACTTCCGAAGCAGAATTGTTTGACCATGCACAAACACGAATCCAGGAAATTATAAACACCGGAACAGGAGCGGTTGAAATAAAAAGTGGTTACGGATTGAGTGTAGAAGGAGAAATAAAAATGCTCCGGGTGATAAAAAAATTAAAAGAAAGCGAACCCATCCGGATAAAAGCCACTTTTTTGGGAGCACATGCCTACCCTGCCGAATTCAAAAACAATCATGCCGGATATATTAAACTGATATGCGAAAAAATGTTACCGCTGATTGCTGATGAAGCTTTGGCCGATTTTATTGATGTGTTTTGCGAGCGTGGTTTTTTTAGTCCTGCTGAAACCGGTCAAATTTTGGAAGCCGGTGCTAAATACGGCCTGAGGCCGAAAATCCATGCCAACGAATTGGGATTGACCGGTGGAATACAAACCGCTGTTGCCCATCATGCATTATCGGTCGATCATCTGGAATATTGCGGGCATGACGAAATAGAAAGCCTTAAAAATTCTGATACGATAGCTACCTTACTGCCGGGCACATCATTTTTTTTAAATCTTCCGTATGCACCGGCCAGGGCGATGCTCGAAGCAGGTCTTCCTATTGCACTGGCTACCGATTATAATCCGGGTTCAACCCCTTCGGGCAATGTGCCTTTAATGCTCGCTTTGGCATGTATTAAAATGAAACTGCTGCCTGAGGAAGCGATAAATGCCATGACAGTAAATGCATCGTTTGCAATGGATGAAGCCGTATCGTTGGGTAGCATAAGTCCCGGAAAAAAAGCAAATCTTATTTTATTGAGAAAAATGGAAAATCTGAGCACACTGGTTTATCAGTATGGAACAAACCCGGTAGAAAGAATGATGCTGAACGGGAAATGGATGTAAGCACGGACATCACCGGTGATTCCAGCACATGGGCAGCCCCAAGAGTATGGTTCAATAAGCATAACTGATTTTCAGAATATAGCTCGTACCTGTATGCTTCCGATATGAATCATTTTATTATCGCCCGTTTTTCGACCGTCATAGTTTAAGGAAATTTGCAGATTATTGGCCAGTTTATTTTCAAAAGAAAGATGCCATAGATGATTAGAACCGGCTTGCAAACCTTCGAGCATATTATACCCGAGTGAAGCATTGGCATCACCATTGAATTGAATGAGCGAAAAAGAATAACGGGCCGACATGCTGCTGTTTCCAATAACATTATATCGTATTTCCGTGTTGAGTTGATGAATCAGGGCCTGCTCGCCTCCCAGAGAAACATCATTGATTTTTTGTGCAATCCGGTAAGTAGCTTTCACCCTGAAAACCACACCGGAAAGAAAAGTAAGTGTACTGCTGCTTTCCCGCACTTTATAATCATAGTTTTTGGTTGAAAATAAATCAGACCGATTGGCATTGCGCGATGTGTTTACATATTCTTCAATCGTCCATGAACTGCTGATGTTCCAGCGGAGTTTTAAACTTCGAATCGATATTGATTTACTTTCAGGACCATTGGTAAGCAAGATTTTATTACGCAATTCACTTTGCATAAATTCAGCATTAAAATGAGGATTGCTTCTATTGAAATACAGCACATTCCGGAATGAAGCATTAATGGTAATAAGGCCCGAATCAACTACATTAAGATCAAAAGGATTAATGGAAGTGCTTCCCAGAGAAGCCAAAACTTTTTTATTAACCTGATATAGTACATCATCGGAAAAGCGAGCCATCAAACCCTTGAAACCGGAATGCTTACGCCAAAGAGCAGCAGGATTTAAGCGAAAAACCTGATTCAGTGAGGTCGTATTGGTTTTGATATACTCATTGGTTGGGGTAAGCAAACGGATATAATCGGCCAAAACCATATCGTTGATGCCTGCGAGTTCAAATTCATCAAGTTGTTCAATACCGTCACCATTGTCGTTCCAGATATAATTACCTTGCCCAACCGGTACTTTGAGGTAGGTAAACTCCCGTTTTTGTTCCTGTCCCGAACCGAGTTCATACAATAAATTCCACCGAACAAATCCTTTCCATAGCAAGAAATTGTATTGAATTCTACCTAAGTAAACATCAGAAGCCTGTTTTTGTTGAAGGCTGTCGACCCTAAAGAGTTTCCGGTAGGTCATCGTCCACGATAGCAGATTACCGGGTAGCGGCAGCCATCGTCCTGCCAAGTTCATGTCATGTGCAGTAGAAAGTGGTCTGAAATCAGTAGCTTGAGCTAGCTGATCATCGCGCCAGGAATAAAAAGCTGACAGTTTTAGTTTACCTGTATCGGCCGAAGCAATACCGGCATCCAATACCCTGTTTCGATAACTTGATTTTAAAAGAGTATCATTAGCAAGGAATTGCCGGTTATCCTCCATTCTAAAATGAACACTGGTTTTAATCCCCTTCAATAGCTTGGATTGATTGCTAATCGTAAAATCGGGTCTAAGGTATTGGCCTGAACCACTCGTACTTTGATTATTGAGCAACCAGGAATTGGAAGCAATACGAAATCCGGCCAGTTGATAATTGCCGAGCAATTCTTGTTTCCAGCCCGAATATAATCCTGCCCTGCTGAAATGGTTTATGGCATAATCAAGATGATTGCCCAATGGAGCTAATAGTGAAGCACCTGCACGTAACCATTGTTCGGCCACAGAAGTATCGGAAGCAGCCAAATTCCAATTCCGTTGAAATTCTATATCGCGATAATTATCCAATGCATTAAAATGTTTTTGATTAAACTCCCAGAAAGCAAATAATTTTAAATAGACCGGTTTTAAGGAATCGCGGTTTATGCTGAATTTTTGATTGCTTCCCAAAGTAAAGGCCAAACCACTGTTGTCTGCATCGTCTTTGGGTGAGAAGGTATTGATATCCTGATTGCTTACGGCAAGTTCGGCAGTCAACGAACCTGTTTTTCCGGTTTGCCATAAGCTACCCATGGTTAATAATTGTTTCTTTTGAGGAGCAATCAGCACCGAAACGGCTTCATAAGCTCCTTGAGGCAACCCGTTTTCAGGTGCCACCCATTCATAAATCCTTCCATTAATTTCGCTTGATTTGATATTGTAGTTTCCATTGCCAAAACCTACAAAAGCAAAAGTAGCCCGGTAAAAAGCTTTAGCCGGATTGCTTGAATACACCAAAACCGAATCATAGGTTTTTCCGCTGACAGTAGTATCGAGCAATTGATACATTTTTATCAATGGATCAAATCCGGTACTGTCAAAACCGGGTAATACCGCTTTAGCCCGGTCGTCACCGGCTTGAAACAAAGCACGCCTCGAGGTACTGTCGAGTACTTGCAATATGGGTTGATTTTTACTGTCTTGTTCGGAATAAAATGCAACATGAAATTTCAGTTTATCATTGCTCCATTCATCTTGAGCAAAAAGCAATGACCTGAAATAATTTTGTACCGAATACTGAAATTCCACTTCTATTCTTTTGTCTTTGTTAATCAAATGTTTTGGTGTAAAGGTCAGCTCTCCTGAATTGTAATCAATCACATAATCAAAATCGGCACCCCGTTCCAGGAGTTGACCGTCAAGATAAACTTTTTCGGTACCGGAGAGGACGATGATAAAACTTTCCCCATTATTACCTTTAAGCCGGTAAGGTCCTTGAATACCTTCCTGTCCCATAAAACTATTTCTTGCATAATTACCTTTACTTACGGCCGCATCCAACTGTATGCGATTGTCGCCTTTCAGCGAAGTATTAATGGGGGTTGAAAAAGCAATACCTTGCAATTTGCGCGTAAGCCGCATAAAATAACCGGGTGGATTGTTGAGTTCAAGGTCACCGGCTGTCAAACGGGTATTTTCTTTTTGCAAACGGATATAAACCTGATCAAAATCTTGTATTTGCTGGGTATTTCCATCAGGCTGAAATGGAAGATTTTGGTCGGTCATGGCTGCAGCTACTGTGATACCATTGCCAAGATTTCCTGTTAGCTCCAGGTTAAAACTGGAATTAAGCACTACATCCTGTGCATTTCCCAAACTCAATCCACGGGCAAAACTTCCATTATAATTCATATCACCGAAATCGAAGAGTTCGGGTGCCTGATCGGCAGGATTATAAATAAAGGGATTACCAATTATTTCCGGAATATCTTGTATCAGGCCGGGATCTTTGTGGAAATAAGGTTTTCCAAAACGTAATGAAAATAATCTGAAGGAAAACCATAAAGAATCATCATAAAATGCCGGTTGAAAATAAACCTCTGCTTTTATCCAGTTGGCATTAAAAGCAGGAAAAAAAAGCGTATCGCCATCAAGGGTAACTACACTAAGGCTACCGGGCACAATACTCATCGAATCAAGCTTCACGGTATCACCTGCCACCAACCGCAAATGCCGCTGCAAGGACAGATTTTGGCTGCTCAGTGTAGTAATGCCGGTCAGACAGGATAAAATAAAAATAAAAAGGATTTTTCTTTGCATGGACAGCTGCTGACAAAGATATAAAGTTATAAACTTGAATTTATTGTAACGAATACATTTAGCACATGATACGGTACTAAAAAGAATATTCTGCCCGGCAGGCAAGAAATTATGTTGAAAAATGTATTTTTGTTGCGCTGATTTAATTAAAATTCTATCAGATTATGAATAATACAGATCGTTCCGGAAATACTACTTCAAAGCTTAATCGGAATAAATATGGTGTTTACGACCGGACCAATTATATCCTTATGGTTCTTGGCTTTTTAGTCCTCGTTTTGGGCTATGCTTTAATGACAGGAGGGCATCAAGCACCCGATCAATTTAACTTTGATGAAATATACAGCTTTCGCAGAATCACTCTTTCTCCGATTATCATTATTTGTGGTTTTCTGATAGAAATATATGCCGTATTACGAAAAGGCAAAACGGAATAGCACATTCAAATGAATTATATCGATGCCATTTTATTGGGTATTGTCCAGGGGTTGACCGAATTTTTGCCGGTTAGCAGCAGTGGTCATATCGAACTAGGAAAAGCCATATTGCAGGTTGATGCAGAAAATAATTTATCCTTTACCCTGTTATTGCATTTAGCCACCGTTTTAAGCACCATTGTAGTTTTCAGAAAAGATATTTTTAATTTGCTGAAAGGGCTGCTAAGCTTGCAGTGGAACAATGAGAAAAAATATATTGGCTATATCATAATATCTATGATTCCCGTAATATTTGTAGGCTTGCTGTGGAAAGATCAACTGGAACAATTTTTTGAAGGACGAATCATATTTGTTGGATTTATGCTGCTTTTCACAGCACTTATACTTTTTATTACTTCATTAAGCCATGAAGGGAATAAATCGATAACCCCACGCAGTGCTTTGCTGATAGGCATAGCTCAAGCCATAGCCGTATTGCCCGGTATTTCCAGGTCGGGTGCAACAATAGCAAGCGGTTTGTTTTTAAGAATCAAACGTAGCGAAGCTGCCCGGTTCTCATTTTTAATGGTCTTAATTCCTGTATTAGGTGCCAGTTTTTTAGAATTTAAAGATTTAAATGTACTACAAGGCCATGCCGGTCAATCTCTTGGTCCTGGAATTTATATCTCCGGATTTATAGCAGCATTTATTGCCGGTTGGCTCGCTTGCCGGATGATGATAAGCCTCGTGAATAGAGGAAAAATACATCTCTTTGCTTTATATTGTGCAAGTATCGGACTGATTGCAATACTAAGCGGATGGCTAGCCTGAAAAATTTACATGATTACAATTTTCAAGCAGGAGAAATTCTATTGATTAACAAACCCCTTGGCTGGTCATCGTTTGATGTGGTCAATAAAATCAGGTATCGCATTAAAGTAAAAACAGGCCATGCCGGTACACTTGATCCGCTTGCTACAGGGCTTATTCTGATTTGTACCGGAAAAGCAACAAAAAAATTTGAAAGTTTACAAGGTTTGGATAAAGCTTATAGCGGAACCATGACACTTGGTGCCACTACCCCCAGCTACGATGCAGAAACACCACTGACGGTTCAACAAGAAAAAGTGACTTATACCCGTCCGGAACTGGAATCGGTTACCCAATCATTTTTAGGCGATATAGAGCAAATACCACCAAATTATTCTGCTATCAAAATTGCCGGTAAACCTGCCTATAAACTTGCACGCAAAGGGGCCAAACTAAAATTGGCCGGCAGACAGGTTCACATCAGTTTGTTCGATATCGAACATATTTCTTTGCCTGAAGTGGAATTTAAAGTTCATTGCAGTAAAGGAACCTATATCAGATCATTGGTGCATGATTACGGTCAGCAATTAGGCTGTGGTGCTTATCTGAGTAAATTATGCCGGACAAAAATCGGAAATTATTCGCTGGATGATGCCATGGAACTGGATGATTTTATAAATTTGGTGGATAAGAACTTAAACCATGAACAAAATAAATAAGCTTATCATCTGCTTAGCTTTACTGCTATGTACCGGCTGCCAAAATCAAAACAATTCAACTACGGAGCAAAATGCCAAACCTTCTGCATTTCAAATATTGGCCGACAGTATTAAAATACTTGATGCCCCTTTTTATATCACCGAAGTAGATTTGCAATATCTGAAACATAGCAATTACTTAATGCTTGATAGCAGTACATGCTCTCTTTTAATGGCAATAGCTGATCCTGATGCACAATATTTTTCGGTAGGTCGATTAAACATTGATTCCTCTTTTTATACCCTCATATTACTCAAAAGCAAAGTGGATTCACTCTTTAATGCCAGCGAACAATTTTATTTAAACAATTATGCCTTTGACGGTAGTATGCTTGGTAGCGTTGAACTTTCGGCATCCATCACAGGAAACGACCACTTTATTATCACCGGTATTGCTAATGAAGAAGGATTGATCAGTACCGAAAAATATCATTTTATTTTTGAAAACGGACAATGGGATAAAGACCCTGAACCGGTTAAAATTGTTCAGTATAATATAGACTCTACGGGAAATATCCGTCAAAGCAAAGTATTTCTTAATATCGACAACGGCAACGATTCTACCGCATCAGCAATATAAACCGGCCTATGTCCAAAATAAAAGTTTACCGATTTTTAAGCAATTTACCTTCCTTTAGCAATCCTGTGCTTACCATAGGTACTTTTGACGGTGTTCATTTAGGCCATCAGAAAATTATTAAAAGAATTAGGGAAATTGCCGATCAACAGCAGGGTGAAACCCTATTACTTACTTTTCATCCGCATCCAAAGTTCATTCTTCATCCCAATGATTATCAGCTGAAACTCATCAACACCCTGGAAGAAAGGATTGAATTGCTTGGTCAGTATGAGATTGACAATGTGCTTATAGCCAGCTTTACCGATCATTTTGCTCAATTGACACCTTCAGCATATTTACGCGATTCCATTATGAAAAAGATAAAACCCAAAACCATAGTCATTGGTTTTGATCATCGCTTTGGAAAAGACCGGCAAGGAGACATACAATTAATGAAGCAATTGGCCCCCGAATTAGGATACCGGATAGAAGAAATACCGGTTGAACAGATAAACGATTTGAAAATAAGCTCTACAAAAATCAGAACAGCTATTGCCAGTGGGAATATCCGGGAAGCCAATGCATTATCGGGGCATCCTTTTACCCTTAGCGGGCAGGTAATTACCGGCAATCAGGTAGGTATAGAAATAGGTTTTCCTACTGCCAATATTTTTGTAGAAAACAAAAGGAAACTGATTCCTGGCATCGGAATATATGCTGTTTTTGTTCACTACCGGCAGAAAAAATATAAAGGAATGCTTTATATCGGATTCAGGCCAACTTTTAGTGGAACCGAAAAAACCATAGAAGTAAATATTTTTGATTTGAATACCAATTTGTATGGAGAAATCCTGCGGATAGATTTTATGGCCAAAACCCGAAATGATGTTCGCTTTGAATCCCGCGAGGCTATGATTAAACAATTAAAACAAGACAAACTCGAAACATTAAAAGTATTGAATCAAGGATAATTTAATGGCGCAAGTTTTTGAAAGCGATCGATGATAAAATAGTGTTCTTTACCGGTAAGGCTATATTTCAATAATGCGGCTCCTTCGTATTTGGGAATATCTTTTGTTTTTTCCGGTAATTCGGAATAAACTTCTGTTGCAGGATTAAACCACGCTTTATAATTACATAAAATATCGACCCCTTCAATAATGCCTTCTTTACCAAACTCCCTGGTTTCCGGTGTATATTTCCTGCCATCAATCCAAAGTGTTTCGAAGACAAGATCAGCATGCCCGGTATACCATATTTTAATGGCATAGTTGATTCCGCTCCCCGAACCGGCAGCACCTCCGGTCCATGCTTGTTCGCTGGCACTTTCTATTTTAAAATATGCCGATTGATGTTCGTATTGAAGTGGTTTGCAAGCGATAAAAGCAAACAAGTAAATGCAAAAGAATAATTTTTTCATGCTTGTATAATTTTATACACCATTTCTATCATTAATGCCTCCTGCCCTGCCGATCCGTTATCTACGCCTTTCGATCTTAAATCGGTTTTATACAGAATACGCAAGGCTTTGCTCACCTGACCGGCATTGAAACTGTTTTTTGCCTTAAGGTATTGTTTGGCTACAAAAGGATGAACGCCAAGAAAAGATGCAATGTTGGTGCCGGAATCAGGGCTTTCATGATGCAATACAAATAATTTGCTGAAAAAAGCATACAGTGTGGCCAGCACCATGTTAATATGAGCCGCTTTGGGATTGGCACCAAAATATTTTACAATTTTATAGGCCTTTGCTTCATTCCGGTTCATTAATGCATTCTGAAGTTCAAAGGCATTATAATGCTTGCTGATACCAATATATTGCTGGATTAAATCAGGGGTAATCGTATCACCGGCTTGCATATTCACTTTTAGTTTTTCTATGCTTCCGGCAATAAGACTAAGTTCGCTTCCTTGAAATTCTTCCAGTAATATGGCCGCTTCATGGCTGATTTTAAAACCTTCACTGCGAACATAATTGATAATCCAATCGACTACTTGATAATCACGTAAAGGACGGGCATAAAATTCGACACAATTTTTTGCAGCCAGTTTACCAAATCTTGTGCGCTTATCAAGTTTTTTATGTTTATGGCAAATAACAAAAATGCTGGTTGATGCCGGATTTTCGAGATATACGTCAAGATTTGATAAAGTACGCATTTGTTGTGCTTCTTTCAATATCACTACCTGATATTGAGCCATCATGGGATAACGTCTTAATACATCAAGCAAGGATCTAAAATCGGTTTCCTTACCATAAAGTATATGTTGGTTAAAAGCTTTATCGCTTTCATCCAAAACATGCTGTTCGATATAATCTGCAATGCGATCAATATAATAATCTTCTTCGCCATGCAGAATATAAACAGGCGCCCAGTTGCCGGCTTTTAAGCCGGCCAGTATATTCTCGAAGGTTTGTGCCATCAGTCAGGATTATTATATCCGGTAAATATCAGCAATTGTTAGGATTTGGACAATAAAAAAACAGCTTGCAGAATGCATACATAGCATCCGGCAAGCTGTTCTGATTGCAAAAGAGTTATTTAGGCTTTACCTAAAATTCTGAACATGCCTGTTCCACATGTCGGGCACACACCTTTTAAAGCTCTGCGGCCATTCTTCATGGTAACTTCATTAGCATTTTTAATTTCTCTCTTGGCTTTGCATTTTACACAATATCCTTCTGCCATAATGGTAAGATTTAAGTTAAAAAATAAATTTCGTTTTTATCAATGTTAAAATTAGTGCTTTTAAGGTCATTCTAAGCACAAATAAGCCAAAATGTTATGCACATTAATCTTGCGTTGAAATTCATACTTAATTGTGCTTGATTTATGCTTAATTCAATTCCGGTCAATTTGAAGATTTAGCATTAGGCATTTCTGCAGAAAACATTGGAATTGCTTTATCATCAAATTTTTATACCTTATCCATTATTTTCTATTTTAAACACTCATTATCAACCTATATCATATTATTAATTAGAAGTCTTAAAATGTTTACTGATTGATCCGGCAGTAAAGCAATCAATATTTGATTTATCGCATGGACTTAAAGCATAAGCAGTGATTATGATATAAATTTAAACCGTAAATAATCGGATGCAAAAAGCAATAAAAAATATTTATCCACACTATTTACAGGGTAAAACGTAGAGAAGCTGCACAAATAATGGGGCATACAAAAAGAATAAAAGGCGAATTAGAATCTTAAATGTCGAACGGTTTTTCTTCTATTGATAAGTTGTTTTAGCGATTCAATACCAAAATCAAGGTGTCTGTTTACAAAACCCTCCGTCACCATTTTATCGCTTTCGGCAGTTTTAACCCCTTGTGGAATCATAGGTTGATCGCTGACCAGGAGCAAAGCACCGGCAGGTATTTTATTGGCAAAAGCAGCCGTAAAAATAGTAGCTGTTTCCATATCAATAGCCATACAACGGGTCGAACGTAAATATTTTTTAAAAGTATTGTCGTGTTCCCAGACTCTCCGGTTGGTTGTATAAACAGTACCCGTCCAATAATCTTTTCTGGCATCGCGTATGGTGGTTGAAATGGCTTTCTGCAATGCAAAGGCAGGCAGAGCAGGTACTTCAGGAGGCATATAATCATTGCTGGTTCCATCTCCACGAATAGCCGCAATAGGAAGAATCAAATCACCGATTTTATTTTTTCTTTTCAATCCGCCACATTTACCTAAAAACAAACATGCTTTGGGAGATATAGCGCTTAACAAATCAATGATGGTAGCCGCATTGGCCGAACCCATACCAAAATTAATGATGGTAATGCCTTGTGCAGAGGCATTGCGCATCGGCTTATCATTGCCGATTACTTCAACACCAAATTGTTGGGCAAAGCGGTCGATATAATCATCAAAATTTACCAGTAGAATATATTTTGTAAAATCTTCTAAAGCCCTGCCCGTGTAGCGGGGTAGCCAATTTTCAGTAATTGCTTGTTTTGTTTTCATAAAATTCAAATGTACGATTTTACTTAGTTTCGTAGGTAATCATGCAAATTGAACCAAAATATACTTTACAAACACGCCTTGCCGGAAACACTACTGAGGTAATGGACCCGGTGAGAAAGAAATTTGTAAAACTGACACCTGAGGAATTTGTCAGACAGCATCTTATCCGTTACCTGCATGAAGAGCTGAGTTATCCATACAGCAGAATGCAGGTTGAGAAAGCCCTGCAATTTGCACAAAGAAGCGGACGCATAGATTTAGCCGTATTTGACCAGAATGGAAAGCCGTTTATTTTAGCCGAGTGTAAGAGAGCCGGCATTGCCTTAAACCAAAGTGTTATAGATCAAGCGGCAAGATACAATTTAAATTACCGCGTACCCTGGATGCTGATTAGCAATGGACACGAGACCCGCTGCTTTCAAATAGATTTCGACCGAAAACGATCTTTCGAAAGAAACAATTTACCTCCTGCGATATCAAGATAAATTCAAACGTTATTTAATTCTTACTTAATTTTATCTTACTATTATATTATTATGTAGATACTCCATCAAAGCAAGTTTCATGATTAAAAAATTATCCATCATTATTCCAGCCTATAATGAGGCCAATACCATACATTTAATTCTTGATAGAATCAATGCGGTTGAACTAATCACAGATATCGGCAAAGAAATTATTATAGTAAATGATTGTTCTAAAGACAATACGGAAGCAGTTATCCGGCAATATATCGATATACATCCTGACCTTGATATTCGCTATTTCTCACACCCCCAAAATATGGGAAAGGGCGCTGCTTTACATACAGGAATCGCAAAAGCCACAGGCGAATATCTTATCATCCAGGATGCCGATTTAGAATATGATCCCGAGGAATACAACGATTTGTTAAAACCCGTTCTTCGCGGCCATGCCGATGTGGTGTTCGGTTCGCGTTTCATGGGCAATAATCCACACCGGATTTTATTCTTCTGGCATACCTTGGGAAACCGTTTGTTAACCCTGCTTTCAAATGTATTTACCAACCTAAACCTCACCGACATCGAAACGTGTTATAAGCTTTTTGACACAAAAATCATTCAATCTAAAACTGAGAGAAAAGCGATTTGGATTCGAACCCGAAATAACGGCCAAAATATCGCGCATTCCCAACATCCGTATTTACGAAGTAGGCATTTCCTACTATGGCAGGGTATATGAAGAAGGCAAAAAAATAGGCTGGCGTGATGGTTTTAGGGCCATCTACTGCATTTTTAAATATGGTTTGTTCAATATTAATTGAAATAGATACGACTATAGCCTGGGGTTTGAATTAGCATTTTTATTATGGAAGAATTAAGTAAAAGTAAACTATTGCTCCGTTGG
>JAJRWN010000039.1 GCA_024276745.1 Bacteroidota bacterium | reverse complement strand
ATTTAAGATAACAGTCGACTAGGTGAAGGGGAGTCTCACCCCTAAACCTCTCACAGAACCGTACGTGATACTCTCGCATCATACGGCTCTTCTTAACAAGTCGCTAAGGCTTAAAACCATATTGCCAATGCACAAATAGGTTGGGATAATGCTTTGCAGTATCCTGTAACCATTTGTAAGCAAAGAACCAATGTTTTCGCCTAAATCTCCGATATTTGTTCCGTACCCATTTGGCTAGTCGCATATTCAAGAAACGGAATACATAATGTAATTCACTCTTTCTAACCTTGCCATAATAGTAAATCCAACCTCGTACTTTATCCGCTATTATGCTTGCTAAATCGGGCAAACGTAAGTGAACCATACGATGGAGTTTTAACTTAAACAAAGCCTGATTGATACGTTTCTGACTTTTGCGACTTATCGAAGGCGTAAAGCCCAAATGAAAGTTTCCAAAGTAACCTTTTACCATTCGTGGTTTGAATGTAAATCCAAGAAAATCGAATGTTACATAATGTACCTTGAATGGTGGATGCTTCTTTTGGTTGCGTTTGCAATAAACAATATTGCTCTTACCCTCTTTAATCTGCAATTTGCATTGCTTAAAGCGAGATTTTACCGCTTCCAAGGTTCGCATTGCTTGTTTGAAGTTTTGACAATGAATGATAATGTCATCGGCATAGCGTTCAAACTTTACTTCGGGATGGTGCTTTTCTATCCATTTGTCAAAAACTACGTGCAAGAAAATGTTTGCCAATAATGGACTTATAACTCCTCCTTGTGGTGTGCCTTTGCTTCGGGGATAAATATTACCATCTTTCTTTTGGACGGAAGCCTTTAACCAACGCTTTACGTACAAGTGAATGTGCTTCTTATTGGTAAAATGACCTAATGCTTTCATCATTAAATCGTGGTCTATCTCATCAAAAAAACTTTTGATGTCCAAATCAATTGCCCAATCCATTTTCATACAGTTTTCTCTGCATTGCTTAATGGCTTGGTGTGCTGATTTGTTGGGACGATAGCCAAAAGAATTAGTACTAAACTGTTTATCTACAATCTGCTCCAATTCTTCTCGTATTACCATTTGAGCCGTTCGGTCTTGTACCGTTGGAATGCCTAACTTCCTAATACGCCCATCTGCTTTGGGTATTTCTACCTCACGTACAGGTTGGGGAAAATAACTGCCACTGGCTAACCTATTCCATATCGGATACAAATACTTCATAGGGCGTGCGGAAACTTCCTGAATTGATAATTTATCAACTCCTGATGCTCCTTTGTTACTCCTAACCTTTTTAAAGGCTTCCCATACCTGTCGCTTTTCTATCGGTTGCGACTTTTGTTTCTCCTTGAAAATCATCCTAAATTAATTTAGTTGTAATACAATTTAAAACTGTTAAGTTAGTCCCTTCGCTCCTTTCCCATTACAGAAATATCAGCACTACTACGGACTAATCCGCCACTAATTAATAGTATCGCTACTTTCTACCTTGCCCTTCGGGGTTGTGGTATTTTTGCACTATTAATTAGCTTCTCCTGTTCCGTAATTGAGCCGTAAGTAAAGCTCCTGCCCTCTTTATGCCGATTGCCACTTGACCAGTATTTTAGGTTACGCCTGTCAAGTTCTGTCTCGCAAGACCGCCCATCCCTCGATTTTGACAATTCTAAAGTTGTTTACGACACTTCTACAAGGGTTCAATCTCTTCTCTTTCAGCTTCTTTACTCCTACCATAGCTCTCTACTCTGAATACAACACAGGTAGTGCCTTTTACCTTATCGCTCAAGACCAACTCCTGAAAAGCAAGCCCCATAAGGCGGTTTGACTGATTTGCCTATACACCCCAGCCGAGAGACCATAGTCCTCATAAAACTATCCTCTCATCTCAATTACAGTTTTGTTACTTGTTTTCAAAGAACTAATTCTTATCTTGTATCCCCAAGTAACGCAGGACACACAGCACAAACCGCTAACAAAGGCTAAAAAAACATAGGGCTGCCGGTGGTTTAAGCAAGTTTTCTGCCTTTAACAAACTTACTGCTCGGCTGAAAGTTTTGTATTATTAAAGCCCTACGTTTTTTAGCCAATCCGTTCTGAAAGCTCAAATTTAAACAACGGCTAATTGGCTTATTTGAGAGCTAAACTTCTTTTCTTGTACGCTTTTGCCCAAGCACTTTCTTTTTATGCGACCGTTTTTACACACTAAACATGTTGTATAATCAGACAGCAAAGCGACAAAACCAAAAAAGCCCATGGATTTGTTTCCATGGGCTTTTTGCAAAAATTCCTGGGGTGGCTAAGGGGTCTCGAACCCCCGACCCTCAGAACCACAATCTGATGCTCTAACCAACTGAGCTACAGCCACCGTTTGCAAAAGTAATTATTCCTTAATTTTTTTATTGAAATCAGCCATAAATTATTTTAGAAAATCAACTTGCTGCCGGTTCACCCTCTAGAGTAATGCTGCGTTCTACCGGATTAAATGGACTTGCTACCGTGTTGTCATCAGCATCCAGCAACTCCAGGCTGATTGTGTTCTCTCCCATTGGTAATCCTTCTATCCAGTAGGGCGTCCACTTGCTAAGGATAAACTCATTACCATCAATCGTTGCTTTCAGCCGGTATCCGTCTTCCGATAAATCACAATTTATCAGGAAAAAATCAAGCAATACTTTTTTAGTATCAGCTCCGCTATAGGTTCCTTTCGGGCGGCTATAAAATAAATGTGGAGCCGATGCATCAAAATCAGGTGCTTCGGCATCACCAACAGTAAAGGTGCTCAACACATGTGCTGTTCCGTTTTTTATACTCTCATGATAAGAACGCGACAGGAATGCC
Source organism: Bacteroidota bacterium (assembly GCA_024276745.1). Taxonomy (GTDB): domain Bacteria; phylum Bacteroidota; class Bacteroidia; order Chitinophagales; family S012-47; genus JAJRWN01. The sequence continues at coordinate 12,985 of JAJRWN010000039.1, read as the reverse complement.
AAACATACATAGGCACCATCATCAAGTTGCTCTTCAAAAGCAGTATCGTATCGAGCCAGATATGGTGCATTATTCAATATCAAATGAATATGTTGTCCTTTACCTGAATTCGCACACATTTGAAATCCGGCATCAGGACTTTGAGCTTGTAATTCGTAATTTTTAACCTTGAATTCAAAATGAGTGGATTCGCCTGATACTATATTTCCATCAGGACTGATTAAACTTAATTCGGCATCCGGATATTCTGATGATTCTGTTTTCTCCTTTAAGGTAATACCGCCTACTGTCATCGTCCATCCTTCTGAAGGATTTAGTTGTACGTTCATCGTATCGTTATCATTTTTTTCTCCCTTGTCAGTATCTGATGATGAATTACAGGCAAAGGCGAATAATAACAATATAGGAATAAAGAACTTGATTGAAGCTTTCATAGTTGTAATTTTGATTTGATTAAATTATTTGTTTTTTAAAAATAATGAAAACAGGATATTAATGAAAACAGAAACAGCCGGAAAAAGTGCCCTGGAAAACATAGTAAAATTAAACATAGAAGGAATGACCTGCACCAACTGTGCTTTAGGGATAGAGAAATATTTGCAAAAACAGGGACTCGAAGATGTACATGTTAACTTTTCTACAGCCGAAGCAATCTTCAAGAATGCAAGCGAGGTAAACTTGAAAAAAATTGAAAAGGGTATCGAAAAGCTGGGATACAAAGTTATTGAAGAAGCAAGCGAAGAAAAGGGACTTAATTTCTTAGAAATCAAATTTTTATTTACACTTCCTTTTACGGGATTACTACTTGCTGCCATGTTTATAAATGCTTCGTGGCTACACAATCCCTGGTTACAACTTTTACTGGCCATACCGGTTTATCTCACCGGTTTGCAACAATTTGCACGCAGTGCTTACAACTCCATAAAAACGGGTATTCCGAATATGGACGTATTGGTAACCCTGGGTTCAACGGCAGCATTTTTTTACAGTTTGACCGGTACCCTGCTCGAATTAGGCCCTGCTTATCAATACTACGAAACGGCAGCCAGTATCATTACCTTAATATTAATGGGTAATGTTATTGAGCACCGTTCGGTGAAACAAACCACATCGGCTTTGCGCGAATTAAGTCATTTGCAACCGGACAGAGCCCGGAAAATAAATGCTAAAAGCAAAGTCTTTGAATGGGTTGATACCAAAACCATTCAAAACGGTGATTTGATACAATTACTGACCGGAGACCGGGTGCCTGTTGACGGTAAATTAATTGAAGGAGAAGGTTTGATTAATGAATCCATGATAACGGGAGAAAGTATGCCGGTAGAAAAAAATACCGGAAAAGAATCTGCTCTTATTGGAGGCACTTTGGTAGAAAATGGTTCAATGATTATGCAAACTACTGCCGTAGGTGCCGATACCACGCTAGCCGGCATTATCCGTCTGGTGAAAGAAGCGCAGCAACACAAGCCTCCCATTCAGCGCATGGCCGACCGGGTAAGTGCCATATTTGTTCCGGCCGTTGTGCTTATCACCATCCTTACCTTCCTGCTCTCATGGTTGGTGTTTTCAATCGGTTTGCAAGCTTCGTTTATGCATTCGGTTGCTGTATTGGTGATTGCTTGTCCTTGCGCTATGGGCCTGGCCACACCGACTGCCGTTATGGTAGGCGTGGGCAGGGCTGCCAAAAACGGGATTTTGATAAAAGGAGGAGCTACCATAGAAAAACTCCATAAAGTAAAGCAAGTGGTTTTTGATAAAACCGGTACCCTCACTACCGGTCATTTTAAGGTAGGAAAACCGGAGCTTTTCCCACAGGCCGGAGAAAATACACTTGCTCTTTGGGCTGCTTTGGAAAACCATAGCAATCATCCTCTGGCGCAAGCTATTGCTAAAGCTTTCGACAACGGGCAAACCTATAATTTCAACCAGGTAGTAACCCTGAAAGGTCTTGGTTTGAAAGGTTTTTATCATGGAAAGACCTATTATGCCGGTTCCGCCCGCTTTGCAGCTCAAAAACTACAATTAAACGAAGCTCCTGAAGCAGATGTAATCTTTTTTGATGATCAACAATTGCTGGCCTCCGTCATGATGGAAGATGAAATAAAACCCGGGGTTGCCAAGGCGGTTGCAGTATTACATAAACAGCATATAAAAACAATACTTTTATCGGGCGACAGGAAGAAAAAATGTAAGCAGATTGCTGAACAAGTGGGTATCGATCAAGTTTTTGCCGAACAAATGCCTGATCAAAAACTCGAAGTAATCAAAGGGCTCAGCAGCGAAATGCCAACGGCTATGATAGGAGACGGTATCAATGATGCTCCTGCCCTCTCGGCTGCCGATTTGGGAATTTCTTTCGGGCAAGCCAGCCAGGTAGCCATACAGTCGGCCGATGTAATTCTGCTCAAAGACGATATGCAGGCATTAACCAATGCTTTCGGGCTGGGTAAAAAAACCGTATTGACCATAAAACAAAACCTGTTTTGGGCTTTCTTTTATAATGTCATTGCCATTCCGGTTGCAGCTATCGGTTTGCTCAATCCGATGCTGGCAGCACTTTCCATGGCTTTCTCCGATGTATTTGTGGTAGGTAATTCTATCCGGCTCAGGTTTAAAAAAATTAATTAGAAGTATGCTCAGTTGGAAGGCATTGAATTAATCCAATGACCCAGTTTAATGCCGTGTTTCAAACCTAATCGATCCACTTTTCCATGTGTTCCAAAAAGTAATGTATGTCTAAAGATACTTTGTCTTACAATATACATCAGATTGGCAGAAAAGTAAAATATTCCTTGATAAGCCTTGCGCTTAAAAAACGAACGCTTTTGATTCACGACAATAATCATTCCGGCTAAAACTGTTGACCAATAATGATAGGTATCGCCCAATGGATCATGATGCTTAGATAAATCCATTGAAAAGCAAGCAGTTGCTTTTGCCATTTTTATCCGGTAATCCATCGGGAAATTAAACGCAGGAGCAACCCGTTTATCCATATTTCGAGCTACTGCCCGTAAAGCAGCATGACAAATGATTGCTGCTGCAATAGGTTTACCCTTTGTGATTGTTAAAGCAAGCTTCCACTGGTCTTCAATTTTTAAGGAATGACCAATACTACTATTTGCTAACATCGCTTCAAGGAATTGCAAAGACTCTTCAACCGGAAAATACTCTTTCATAATATCAGCATCATAATCATCACAAAACGAACATAGCGCATGCAGACTTCTTCCGAGATATAAATTTTGATGAGGTGCCCATGGCAATTTGTCCCATTGCAAATCCGGCCTTTTATGAGCTATAAATATATCCTTTAAATGAAAAAGAAAATCCCCGTTATTATTAGTTGACGGATGCTTATAAGGCCAAACTGACCGGGCAAGTTCAATTTTATACTCCTGATGTGTGTTATCCAATCCTTTTGTTGAAACCCCCAACAAAGGCTTTGATAACTTTAGCAACCCTATAGGTGCTTCTTCCTTGAAAATATTTGCATCCAATCTGATACTTGATTTAATCTATTGCTTCGTACTTTTGGCTCAATTCAAGCTTATTCATTGCGTAATATGAAAAAGTGAAATTAATAAAGAATATGTTTGATGTCAAAATTTATGGATAAAAAACTCTACATACTTTTTTTGGCTACCTGGTATCCGAACCGGAATAACTCATCCTATGGCATTTTTATTCACAGACATGCACAAGCAGTGCAGTTATATGCAAATGTCAGTGTTTTATCGATTATTGAAGACAATAAAATCAAATCAGGACAAATTGAATCCATCGAAGGTGAATTGGACGGAATACCACATATTATAATTTATTACCGGAAAGCGAATAAACTGACCGGTTGGATTAATTACATTAGAGCATTACGAAAAGCTTACCGTTTGATAGAAAAAAACGATAAGCGTCCCGACCTGATTCATCAGCATGTATTAACCCGTTTCGGATTGCTTGCCCTTTGGCTCAGGCGAAAATATCAAATTCCTTATCTTGTTTCGGAACATTGGTCACGATACCTGAAAGAAGATACCCTATCGGCTTATAATAATCCTATCCGCAAATGGCTAACCCGCAAAGTTGCCGGCCGGGCTTCCGCTATTACTACGGTTAGCCGGAATCTGGCAGAAGCCATGCAAAACCATGGTATAAAAAATAAAACATGGCAGATCATTCCAAATGTGGTAGATACAGAAATATTTTATCGTGTTGTTCAAAAAAAACACGAAAAATTCAGTTTGCTTCATGTTTCTAATCTTGACAACCGGATAAAAAATATCAGTGGTATACTGAAAGCCGTATCAATTCTCAAAGAGAAAAGACAAGATTTTGAATTAACGCTTATAGGTGGCCATTCTGATTTAGCTCAATATAAAGCTCAATGTGCCCAATTGGATATTGTTCCTGACGTACATTTCACGGGGCAGCAAACAGCCTTTGAAGTAGCCAAAGCAATGCAAGAAGCCGATATATTCCTACTTTTCAGTCGCTGGGAAAACCAACCTTGCGTATTGCTCGAAGCGATGGCTTGCGGATGCCCCCTTATTGCGAGCCATGTAGGTGGCATTCCCGAACTCATTAATAACAGCAATGGAAAAACCATCGAATCTGAAGATACTGAAGCGCTGGCTAAAGCAATAGATTGCATGTTGGATGAATTAGATGCTTATAATCGTAAAGAAATTGCCAATCAAATTGCCGGAACGTATAAGCTGAAAAAGATTGGACAGATTTTTTCAGAACTTTATGCCAATATATTGAATATAAAAACATGAGTATAAAAGGACTCCTGATTAAATTAATACAATTAATCCTTCCTGAAGATCAACCACAGGAGCAAATTCAGAAATACTTTGTCAAAGGATTCAGCGGAATGCTTTTGATACAGGTTTTTGCTATGTTATTCACTTTTCTTGCAACCTGGTTGCTTACCCGCTTTCTCGGAAAGAGCGACTTTGGCAAATACAGTTACCTGTTCACTATTTTCACACTGGCAGGTATTCTGGCTACCTTTGGTTACCGCAGTTTAATTGTTCGCGAAACGGCTGCTTACATGAAACGGCAAGAAACGGCAAAAATAAAAGGACTGATTAAATGGTCGGCCCGGATTACTTTTGCCGGAGCTATTATCGCTTATTTAATTGCCACCCGGTTTATCCTTCATCTGGAAATCGTATCCGGTCATTTTAACACAAAAATTATTTGGATAGCCGCTCTGAGTATACCGCTGTTGGCATTCACTCATTTATTACAATCCATTTTAAACGGTATGCGTTATGTGCTGTCGGGAAACATTGCATTGCAAGTGTTTAAACCTTTGATTCTGCTATGCGGTATAGCTCTGTTGTATCTTTTAAACAATACTGTTAATCTGAGCAATAGCATACTAATCAATGCCTTTTCGTTTGCTGCTGCCCTTATGCTTTCAGTTTTTCTGTTTCGCTATAAAACAGGTCATTTGCTGAAAGGCTCCGGCATACAAACGGAAAGCAAAGTATGGATAAAAAGCGGACTGTATTTTTGGGTATTATCGCTAGTTACCTTAGCCAATGGACAAGCCGATTTATTGATACTCGGAATGCTAAAACCAATGGAAGATGTCGGTATATACAAAATCAGTCTTAAACTGGCCGAGTTTGTCCCCATGGTGCTCTATCTGACCAATATTGTAGTTGCACCGGTTTATGCCCGCTTGTGGGAATCCACTCAAAAGAAGAGTTTGCAACATGTTGTCAACAGAAGTTCTGCGGTTTTCTTCATGACCACTATTCCCATTGTTTTAATACTCGTCATGCTTGGGAAACCTTTTATGCATTTTTTCGGACCAGGATTTGAAAGCGGTTATCCCGCTTTATTAATTCTGATGAGCGGACAATTGGTTAATGTTTTGATGGGTTCGGTAGGTTTATTATTGAAAATGACCCGCAACGAAGACATGTTGCTCTATACTTTCCTGGCAACATCTATTTTAAATATCTTGCTCGATTTATTATTGATTCCCACTTTAGGTATCGAAGGAGCCGCCATTGCCAATGCAGCATCGGTGTTTTGTTGGAATATTGTTTTAAGCAGAATGCTTTGGCTCAAAACCGGTATCAAATCTTCTGTTATCATCTCAAAACTGACAAGTATTTTTTAATAATGAAAACACTGATGCCAAATTTGTTTATTGTAGGTGCTCCTAAAAGCGGTACAAGTTTTTTATACGAAAATTTAAAGAAGCATCCTCAAATTCTTATGGGCATCAAAGAAATGCAGTATTGGGCCTCCGATTGGCATTTTCCAAAAGGCAGCATGGATGAGGCGTATTATTTTTCATTTTTCAAACATGCTTCCTCTTATCGTTATGCCGGAGAAGCTACCGTATCAAACCTGGCTTCAAAAAATGCTGCAAAAGCAATTTATCAATTTAATCCTGATGCCAAAATTATCATCAGTCTGCGAAATCCTGTAGATATGATTTATTCAATGTACGGGCAAATGTTGTTTAACGGAAGCGAAGATTTACCCACTTTTGAAGAAGCCCTGGCAGCAGAAAAAGAAAGAAAAAATTGGCAACGCATACCTGCTCTTATCAGTGGACCCGTAGAATTTCTCTTATACCGGGAATTGGCAGCCTATACTAATCAGGTAAAACGTTATCTCGATTATTTTGGAAATAAAAATGTACTTATTCTATACTTTGACGATTTAAAAGAAGATGCAGATAAATTCATGCAAAAAGTATATGATTTTTTAAATCTCGACATACCGGCCAAAGGAATCACATCAAAAGTCAATGCGGCTAAAAAAGCCCGTTCGGGTATGCTAACAAAATTTATAGCCGTACGCAGTCACTGGAAAATACAAATAGCCAAAATTTTGATTCCATCCAGAAGGAAACGTTATCAAATAGCTTCATTTTTGGGTAAAATAAATCAAAAAGCCATAGAACAAAAACCAATGCAAGCCGCTACAAGAGCCATGCTTTTGGACTATTTCAGACCGGAAATAAAATCACTTGAAAAATTGCTCGGTAAAGACCTTAGTCATTGGTTAATTTAGCGCTATGTGCGGAATAGGAGGAATTATTGATAAAAGCGGGCGATCGGGCCATTTGCAAGAACAAATTCAAATGCTGTCATTATTGCAAAAACACCGTGGCCCTGACGGTGAAGGATTTCTGGCTATTCACGCTGAAAATTTTAAGGCCTCTCCCCTGTCCGGCAGGGAAACACCTGCTTCGGTACTTAGCTCTGAGATAAGGCAAAAACCTGTCGGGATACTTCGGAAGGCAGCATCCGGAGTCCTTGGTTTTTTAATGCACCGGCATTTGAAAATCCTGGATTTAAGCCATGAATCTCACCAGCCGATGTGCAGTTTTGATAAAAAACTATGGATTGTTCACAATGGAGAAATATATAATTACCAATCGCTGCGCAGCGAATTGATTGATAAAGGACATCGCTTTGTGTCCGATACCGATACCGAAGTCATCATAAATGCTTACCGGGAATGGGGCGAACAATGTGTTCAACGTTTCAATGGAATGTGGAGTTTTGCGATTTACAATCAGGAAGAAAAAAGCCTTTTTATCAGTCGCGACCGTAGTGGTGTGAAACCTTTATATTATTTCCTGAACGATGGCTATTTTGCTTTTGCATCTGAGGCAAAAGCTTTGAACAGAATGCCCTTTATACAACATGAAGTAAACCGTACAAAAGCATTTGATTTATTGGTGCTCAACGATTTCACCAACCGGAAAGAAACTTTATTTAAAGATATCCTGGAACTGCCTCCTGCTCATAATTTATGTTTAAATCTGAAAACCTGGGATACTGAAATAAAATCTTATTTTCAATTGAATACCGCAGACAAGCTAAACAGATACAGCAAAAAAAAGGAACAGGATTACAGCCAAAAGCTACGCATACTGCTTGATGAAGCCATCCGTATCCGGCTGCAAGCCAAAGTTCCTATTGGTACTTGTTTAAGTGGAGGTCTTGATTCATCGGCCATAGCCTGTAGCATCAACCGGCTTCTTGATAGCGGTGATTATCCGCATATTGGCAAACAACAAGCTCTTTTTACCTCCGGTTTCCCTTATGCAAGCTACAACGAAAACAAATGGGCATCTTTGGTAGTCGAAAGTACCCGGTCGGCATGGACCCGGGTAAGCCCTTCGGCATCAGATTTTCTTTCCGATATAGAAACCTTGCATTATAGTCAGGATTTTCCCATTGCATCGGCAAGCAGCTATGCTCAATTCAGGGTGATGCGTGCAGCCAAAGCATCGGGTATGCGGGTCATGATGGACGGACAGGGAGCCGATGAATTATTTGCCGGATACCCCCATCATATCGATACTTATCATTTGCAGCTCTTAAGATTATGGCGCTTGCTGGCATGGATACGGGAAAACAGAAAACAATTCAGCACGAAACTATCAAGACAAGCCCGGCTATGGGCTAAAAACCGGGCTTTCAGCAAGTTAAACCCGGATAAGACCTGGCAATTGCTGAACAGACGCTATAATGATTTGTAATATATCAATCCCGATTTGATCGAAGCTAATCAAGAACGTTTTGAATGGCTTATCAATACGCATATCAGCCGTTTAAATCACCAATTAAAGGCCGATTTTACAGGCGGATATTTACAATATTTATTAAAATGTGAAGACCGTTCATCCATGTGGCATAGTATAGAATCCAGAACCCCCTTTGCCGATGATTTTCCTTTGATGCAGTTGGCTTTTGAAATAGCACCCAATTATAAAATCAGAAACGGACAGGGTAAGCATATTTTACGCAAAGCCGTAAAAGGATTAATACCGGAGCCAATAAGAAAGCGGACCGATAAAATGGGTTTTGTAGCCCCTACTCATGAATGGATTGAGGAAATACGTCAGGAATTAAAGCCCTATTTTTCATCATCATTAAGTCCCTGGCTGAATTTGAAAGCACTTGATAAACGCTATGATATATTTTTCAAGGTAGCCCGGAAGCCCGAAAACAGGAGGGTTTTTAAACTGATTAGTTTTGCCATATGGCATAAAGTATTTTTTGGTCAGGGAATCCGCTAAAAGAAATAGTAAAATATATGTAAATTCGCAACCCGCACGGGCATTTAGCTCAGTTGGTTTAGAGCGCTGCCTTGACAGGGCAGAGGTCACAGGTTCGAATCCTGTAATGCCCACAAAATTTCCGTTCTGCGGGGATGTTAGCTCAGTTGGTTTAGAGCGCTGCCTTCACACGGCAGAGGTCACAGGTTCGAATCCTGTACATCCCACTCATAACAGGGGTATTATCCGGGCAATAGATTTTTGTAGTTTTGATATCCAAATAATCAAAATCATGGTCGTGGAAAAAACCTCAATACAATCTTTTTATGCAATTTTCTGAATTTAAGCTAAACAAACAATTGCTTGAAGCCATTTCTTATATGGGATTTGAAAAAGCTACTCCCATACAAGAACAAGCCATTCCTGAAATACTCGCTGAGCATGATTTGATTGCATGCGCACAAACCGGTACCGGAAAAACAGCTGCTTATATTCTGCCTATACTGGAAAAATTAATGCAGTCCCCTACTCATGAAACCAATACCTTAATCATCGTACCTACCCGTGAGCTTGCCATTCAGGTTGAACAACAAATTCAGGGCTTTTCTTATTTTACTCCGGTTAGTTCTTTATCGATTTACGGAGGTGGTGACGGTTCTGAATGGCAACAGCAAAAACGTTCTTTATCGCAAGGAACCAATATTATTGTAGCTACACCCGGAAAGCTTATTGCCCATCTTGGATTTAGTTATGTGGATTTTTCAAATGTAAAACACTTGATTCTCGATGAAGCCGACCGGATGCTCGATATTGGGTTTTACGATGATATTATGAAAATTATCAGTCACTTGCCTAGCAAAAGACAAACCCTGATGTTCAGTGCCACCATGCCCGGAAAAATACGGAAAATGGCGGCTGAAATTATGCATACTCCCAGTGAAATAACCCTTGAAATTGCCAAACCTGCCGAAGGGGTATTGCAAGCAGCCTATATACTCCATGAAGGTCAGAAAGCTGTTTTATTAAGAAATCTGATTCAGGATAAACCCGATTTGAAAAGTATATTGGTTTTCAGTTCAACCAAACGGAAAGTAACGGATATTGTCAATACCTTGAAAGGCAACGGCTATACGGTCAGGGGTATTTCATCCGATCTCGATCAGAAAGACCGTGAAGAAGTATTGCTTAATTTCAGAGCTAAGAAAACCCGGGTTTTGGTGGCTACCGATGTATTAAGCCGGGGAATTGATATAAAAGATATCAATCTGGTGGTAAACTATGATGTACCCCAGGATGCCGAAGATTATGTGCATCGGGTTGGCCGCACCGCCAGAGCAGAAACTACCGGTGTAGCCCTGACATTTATTACTTCTGCCGATAAACGAAAATTTGACCGCATTGAAGCTTTGATTGGTAAAGAAGTTCAGAAAATTCCATTACCCGGATATTTAAAAGATATCCCCTATTCAAAAGAAAAAAATTCACGGAATCGATCTTCATGGAAACAGAATAGCAAGAATCCGTTTCGAGGGAGGAAAAAATAAATTTTCATGCTACCCCGATAGCTTACTATTATTATAAAATTCCTAATTTTAATGTTCAACCAACACTAAAAGCTATGAAACATACACTCAATACTTTTATTCTCGGAGTTACTATTATTGTTGCTGTGCTTATATTGGCCCGCACTTATCAGCATCGTAATCAATCAGCCAATATCATAAGCGTTAAAGGATTGGGTGAAAAAGATTTTGTATCGGATTTGATTGTATGGAGCGGACATTTCAGCAAAAAAGCTATGGTACTTAAAGATGCCTTTGAAGCTTTGAAAACCGATCGTGAAGCCATCACTGCCTATCTTACAGGTAAAGGGGTGAATCCCGATGAAATTGTTTTCAGCAGTGTAGATATCAACAATGAGTTTGATTATTATTACGACAGTAATAACAGCCGGCATAGTACATTTACCGGATATCGCTTATCTCAAAATGTACAAATAGAATCGAATGAAGTGGATAAAATCGAACAAATATCAAGGGAAGTAACCGAATTGATTAATCAGGGCATCACACTTGAATCGTATGCACCACAATATTATTATACCAAGCTATCGGAATTAAAAATTGAAATGATAGCCGAAGCCACCCAGGATGCTACTTTACGGGCCGAGAAGATTGCAGAAAATGCCGGAGCTGATTTAGGAAGTTTGCGCAGTGGAACGATGGGTATTTTCCAGATAATTGCTCAAAACTCGAATGAAGATTATTCATGGGGAGGCACTTTTAATACTTCCTCGAAGCGAAAGACAGCTACCATCACCATGAAGCTGACCTTTGCCATTGACTAAAAGGGCCGTTAGCTCAGTTGGCTAGAGCATCTCGTTCGCAACGAGAAGGTCGCGGGTTCGAATCCCGTGCGGTCCACAGCATTCACATTAATCAAAGAACTTATTACTTGATGTACGTATCAATAACCTGAACAATCAGCGTAAAGAAATTGCCCGTTTCACGACTGCTTCCAAACACAATAAAATGATTCAGGTTTACGGAAGAATTACACTATATCTTAAGAAACCGGCTGCAATCTTATGAATTTAAAATATGCTAACATTCTTGTAAATAATAATATTATTGATTAGATTTGGATTTATGTTTGGAGAAGGTGAACATAATCGCAATATCTTACTGAAATCATTTGAACACAAAGGTGCTTCACAAATCGGGTTATTTTTCACTTATGATAGTGATTTGATAGCAATATGTAAAAAGATTTTATGCAAATGGAGTCAATCACATACATGCTGGTATCTGCCCAACAAACCGGATACGCTGAAAAAAATATTTATTGCTTTTAAAGCGAAAGCGTGGGTGGATGCAAGTGCTTTGTATGGTGGAAAGCAGCCAAAGAATGCTGCCGGTAAAAAAGGTCATATAGCGTTGAAAGCATATACTGATAGAATAGAAACGAAAAAAAGACAAGTACCTTCAGCTTATATTGATTTGCTTAAGACCAGGCGCTACAGTCCTGCAACGATAAACACGTATAGCAGTTTATTTAAAAAATTTATACACCATTTTGATAAAGCACCGGAAAGCATTACGGAGCAGGAAATAAAAGATTACCTGTTGCATGTTGTGGAAAAGCGAAAGCTGAGTTACAGCACACAAAACCAAATTATTAATGCGATAAAATTCTATTACGAGCAGGTATTGGGCTTAGAGAAAAAGAAATACTGGATAGACCGGCCACGCAAGACATTTAAATTACCAACCGTGGCAAGTGAAGAAGAAATTGTGAGCATGGTGGTAGCAGCCGTAAACTTCAAACACAAATGTATTATTTCTATGTTGTATTCGGCAGGGATACGAAGATCTGAACTGGTTAACTTGCGCATTGCCGACATTGATGCAGACCGGAAACAAGTGATTGTGAGGAGTGGAAAAGGAAATCGTGACAGAGTCACTTTGCTTAGTGACAGAATGCTAATTGCATTGCTTAAATACATGCAGGAATACAAACCTCATTACTGGCTTTTTGAGGGTGTGGGCAGAAAACAATATTCGGGAAGCAGTGTTGGGAAAGTAGTAAAAGATGCGTGCAGGAGAGCTGGAATCAGAAAAAATATTACTCCACATGTATTGCGCCATAGTTTTGCCACCCACTTAATGGAGCAAGGAACCGATACGCGGTATATACAGAAACTGTTGGGGCATAAATCACTGAACACGACAGCAATTTACGCTCATGTGAGCCGAAAAAATTTACAGAAAATAAAAAGTCCTTTGGACCGTATTTTTGAAGATAAAACATTGATTAGCAAAAACTTAAAACAACGATAATCATAATTGTATAAACGCAAGGGTGATTTTATACAAACGTTCTCGGCAATATTAGAGAAAGAGCGAAAGAAATTCCAAACTTTGAAAAAATAAAGGTAAT
>JAJRWN010000038.1 GCA_024276745.1 Bacteroidota bacterium | reverse complement strand
CCATAGAGAATGATTAACATCTTGATCGCTCGGACCAATATGTAAATTACCGGAAGGTATATACACCATTCCATAAGGATTTACTCCTTTCCATCCGGGCCTGTCAGGAACACCTAGTAGCTGACCTTTGTAATATTTGTAGCCCTTTTTTCCACAACCGCTGAATGCTATCAATGCAAGCAGAAAAAGAGTAATAAATGATGTCCTTTTCATACAAACTAAATTTTATGATTTGCGCAAGAAAGCTGTAAAAATAAATGATTCATACAAATTATCAAAAGGCAATTTTGCGCGAAGATTGCCAAAGATAGAAATAATTCTTTTCTAGTGAATGCGTATGTTAACGATTTGTTCAAAACTTTGTTACAAGTACACGGTAAATTTTAATAATACAAAAACCGGGGGTTTTCAATGACCTTTCCGCCTCTGGGTTTACTCATAGCTAACTGATAATGAACGAGTAATTCATGACTTCCCGACTGAACAAGATTGAGTGCCGATAAGCCAATATCATAACTGTATGCAATGCTCAGTTGTTCACCTATTTTCATACCCGTCATAACAGACAAGGCATCAACCGAATTTTTATTATAGCCTCTAAACGACAGGCCACCCCATATATTGTTTTTGTATTCTGCTATTATATTGAAATCAGTTTGCCAGATTACAAAGTCAGTTTTGAGCAATATGGCCGGTTTTAGAATAAAATTATTTCCCAAAGCTGTTTCATAAGCCAAATCGAGGAAATAATGACGGTTAAATTGCAATTCGGTGCTTTGATTTGACCAGTTGAGCTTAATTTTCGGTTCTAATAAATGGCTTGAGCTTAATCCTGCAGTAAATGATTTTAATCTATACGTTATACCTAATGCAAAATCGGCTTGCAGATTAGAACTTTGGTTCACCGGAATATAATTATCATTATGTATGACCGTTCCTCCGGGTTCATATACACCGTCTGATGCCCGAAGACGGCTGCCGTCAAGCGAATATTGAATAATGCCTGCATTTGCACCTATTCGTAAATCTCCTGCTCCTATGCTAATGCTGTAAGCAGCTGCCAAATAGGCTGAGGATAATACACCTGCTCCTGCCTGATCGCTTTGTAAAGAAATACCTGCTCCTGCGTTTATGGCATATAGCGGCATACTTGCCGAAAAACTTTCGGTCATCGGATTGCCACTTATTCCCAGCCATTGGGCCCTGAAATGACCAATTACATCAAGTGCATTATTACTACCGGCTTCAGACGGATTATATTGAAATCTATGTAGTCCGAACAAACTCATTTGTGCATCTTGCTGTGCCAATATTTCACTATCTGTGACAAATAATAGCAGCAATATTGCGATTAACTTACCTGATGCCTTCCAAGCTGACATAAATTAGCGGATAAAAAGTTTAAAACGTTGTTTTTATAAATCTATTACTACTCAACAGGGGTAATTATTCAATGCACTTTAAAGGGGTGCAAGTCCATTTCGCTTATTGTTGAACGATAAAGAAACAACAAAAGAATATTCATTACAGTTTACTTCTTTCGTTTATTTACTTTGCTGAGGTATTTATCCAAGGCCATACTCATAGACGGTGCACTAGGCGTTGGTACTCTAATATCCAAATATAACCCAGCATCTTCTACTGCTTTTGCCGTAGTGGGACCAAATGCTGCAATTCTTGCATGAGTTTGTTCGTAATCAGGAAAATTTTGAAATAAGGAACGAACACCGGCAGGACTGAAAAAGACAATGATATCGTACTTTAATTCTGATAAATCCGACAAATCACTGGCCAGGGTTTTATACAAAATGGCTTCCTTAAATTTAAATTTACTTTTTTTTAGAAATTCGGGAATTGTTTTTTTATGAATATCAGAACAAGGTAAAAGGATATTTTCTTCAGGTTTGTACTTTAATAAAAGTTTTTTAAAAGAGTCGATAGAACCTTCTCCATAAAATACTTTACGTTTCCGGTATTGCGTATATTTTTGAAGATAGAGTGCGATGGCTTCCGAAGTACAAAAAAATTTCGTGTCTTGGGGTACTTTGTATCTTACTGCATCGGCAATTCGAAAGTAATGGTCAATGGCATTCCGGCTATTGAAAATAATAGCTCCAAATTTAGATAAGTCAATTCTGGATTTTCTGAAATCTTTTGGACTTATTCCATCAACATATATAAATGAGCGAAAATCCAGGCGTATTTTATACTTATCTGTAAGTTTATAATATGCAGATTTAGGAGATTCCGGTTTAGGCTGAGAAATTAAAATACTTTTTACCTTGATGTCCCGGCCAATTCCATTGTTTTGCGTCATATTAACTCCGTTTTCTTTTAGGTTACCCTGGCAGAAATCCAAAAAAATCCTTTCAAAGCCACCGCCAAAGGCGCAATTTCAAGGGTGCAAATATACAAAATTAGGTGCAAAGCCGAAAGCTTTGATTGCCTTTGCAAAACAAATAATGACCTGAACAATCCGGTAAACAACAATATTATTGATAAGATTAATCCTATAGATGCTATCTGATGTCCGATTGAAACCGGTAGTAATAATGCAAAAATCATAAATAGGCTCAATATCAAACCGCTAAGTTGTTGTATTAACCCAATGTGAAAATTATACAAAGGCAGCAAATCTCCCGGTCTGAATAAATAATGAACATATTGAACCATAAGATTATGGAGCAAATCCAATGAAATAAAAACAATCAAAATCAGTACGATAAGTTCTTCATCGTTTATACTTACAAAATAGGCTTTGTATCGCAATAAGACATAAGCCAGAAATGTATTGGCAAGCAAATAATTTAATAATAATAAAAATGAGCCGGTATGAAATCCCGATGATTTTTGCCGGTAATATATATTGGCTTTATTGATACTGATAAATGGTGCTAAAAGACTGATTATGTACTGGTAATAATATTTTTTGGTCAAAGCCGCTCCCATCAGCCAACAAAAGACAAATATAATTTTCCAATTTGCTGCAAACGAAGTGCTTTTTTGCATGGTTTCCCCCACGAAGGGAGTTGAAGGTATATGATAATCAGGTAATTTATTGATTCGATTCTGATGAATCGCTTCAGGTTTGTTTTGGGCTACTACTTTCGAAATATTCAGGCAAAGTCCAAGCAAAACAAGTAGAAGTGTGATATTCCTTTTCATTTCCAATACTTAAAAATAGTTGACATATCCGAAATGAATTTTGGCATTGCGAAATTGAAACGAATGTTGATCATCGAGCCGGCCTAAAGCATAATTAATGGCAAAGATACCTGCTTTTGTTTCGAAAGCTATTCCACTGCCAATGCCTAGCGGCCAACTTTTTTGTATAGCTTGGTTGCTTATTTTTGATTCCAGATAAGCACCATTGGCAAATACATGAAAAAAAGCATTTTTCCCCAACAAATATCTTAATTCTATATTTACAATATGATATTGCGATGCCAGTAATGATTCTTCATCGAATCCTTTGAGTGTGGTGTTTCCACCCAATCGGAATAAATCATTTTTCAGCAAGAATTTGTTCTGATTAAGACCTCCGCGAAATTCCGTTAATGCGATCCATCTTCCGGCAATTCGCTGATACCAGGAAAATTGGTATTGGAATAAAATAGCCGATGTGGCTTCTCCGATACTATCGTATAAACTTGCAAAGTTAAAACCGGGATCAGCAGGGTCTTTTAATTGTTTTATAAATTGATTGCTGATGATTTTTTTATTCCCGATACTGATATTCAAACTGCTTTCAATGCCTTTTGAAGGATTAAAACGATAATCCAGATTTTCGAAATAATATCCAAGCCCAAATAATAATTGACGGGTGTCCAGTTGGCGGGGAAGTTCATGGGTTAAGACCAGATTGGCCGTATCGATTGAAATCAAACTGCTGCTATTCCGCTTCAAATAAACCTTAAAAGCATTGGCTCCGCTAAACAAATACGATGCACCTATCCGTTGTTTTACATCCAAATAAGAACTGTCTCTTTTATACAATTCAAATCCGGCATCAAGCCCATAATGGGTTGCAAATAAATAAGGGAAAGATATACCCAGGTTTAATTCGGGAGAACCCGGCCTAAGCCCTTTCCACTGAATGGAAAAGAATTTACCTGTACCAAAAGGGTTTTGCCATTGTAAATGCGCATCTCCCGTAAGCAAGAGCTTACCGCCATTTGCTTCGCTATTGGGCTGAACACCAATCAAAAAATTAAAACGGCTGCTTTTCTTCTGTTTTAAAAATAAATCGATGCGTGCCTTATTTTTACTAAACTGAACCGTATAGGGCTTCTCTTGCTCAATAAAAGCTAGTCCGTCAAGCCTTTTGCCTAATACCTGAATTTGTTGTTCCTGATAGGGACTATCATATCTTATACCTAAATATCTTTTCAAATATTGAACCTGTATATTCGCTGATCCGTGAATGGCTATCGTGTCGAATAATATTAATTCACCGGGGTTGATTTGCAAAGTTGTACTTACCGATGAAACGTCAATTTGAATACTGTCGAGCCAAACCGTGGCAAAGGGATATCCCCGGTTTTCCAAATCATGTAATACTGTTTCTTCTATTTGCACAATACTTCCGGGACTTAAAGCGTGGCCTTCATATTGCCGCCATTTGATATCAGGAAGACTGATCCATGATTGGGTAGATTGTCCTAATTTCAGCTTAGCCCAGCGGTAACGGAGGCCCCGCCAAATCCATGCTTCCATGGTATCGGCATGCCAAAGCAAAGTATCGGCCGATGCAGCCAAATATCCTTCGCCCCGTAAATGTTGTAGGTAATCTTCAAGATTTTGTACTGCCCTTACCGAATCCGGATATTGCCTTGTTATGCTTGCAGTCTTTGATGACCTGATATCGTGCAGCACTTGCACGATAACTTGTGCTTGCATCAGTTTGGGCAGCCCCAACGACAGGTATAAAAAAAATATAATGATATTTCGCTTCAACATCTGATTTCTACTCAAAATTAAACCAAAAATAATTTGATTTATTTTATAGCTTAAAGCCATGAAACAAGGTATCTATATTCATATTCCATTTTGCAGAAAAGCATGCCACTATTGCAACTTTCATTTTTCTACTTTATTGAAATACCAAAAACCGGTATTGAAAGCTATGCTTAGTGAACTGGAATTTCAAAAAGATTTTTTGAAATCGCCTGATATAGATACCATATATTTTGGAGGCGGAACCCCCAGTATTTTATCTTTGGAAGAATTAGAGGCCTTCCTTTCAAAGATTCGACAATCATTTTTGCTAAATCCAAACACCGAAATTACTCTGGAAGCTAATCCTGATGACTTGACAAAATCATATCTACAAGGACTACAACAAATGGGTATTAATCGCCTTAGTATCGGCATTCAGAGTTTTGATGATAAAGTATTAAAATGGATGAATCGTAGCCACGATGCCCGGCAAGCAAAGCAAGCCTTGGAATTAGCTTCAATGGCCGGTTTCGAGAATCTGAATGCCGATTTAATTTATGGTATTCCCGGTACCGGAAAAAATTATTGGGCAAAGCAATTAAGCACTTTGCTCCGGCTGAAACCGGCACATATTTCTGCCTATGCTTTAACGGTTGAGCCGCAAACTGTGTTAGGGAAACGCGTAAAAAGGCATAGCCAAAAAGAGGCCGCTGATGAACAAATAGCAACCGATTACGAGCTGCTTTGTCAAATGACCCGTCATGCCAATTACAGGCATTATGAGATTTCAAATTTTGCCCTGCCGGGCTGCGAATCCGTGCATAACAGCAAGTATTGGAAAGCTGAACCTTATCTCGGTATCGGACCCGGAGCACATAGTTTTCGTCCCGGCCTCAGACAGTGGAATATTGCGAATAATAACTTGTACGTAAACAAAATAAAGGCTGGAGAATCCTGGTATGAAGGTGAAACGCTTAGCAAGATGCAACAGCTCAACGAATATCTGATGACCCGCCTGAGAACCCGCTATGGAATTCATCCGGTCTTCATTGCAAATACCTGGGGATTAGCGGAAAAAAACAGGATTATAAACATATTGAAAGAATGGCTCCGGCAAGGCCTCGTTCAAAAAGATTCTTCCTACTGGCGTTTAAATGAAAAAGCATGGTTAATAGCTGACCGTTTGATATCTGATTTGTTTACCGATGAAATACAGGAATAATTATGAAGCGAATTTTTAACAATATAAAAAACCATCTGAATTGGGTGTCTTATTACTTTTTCAAATATTTCAAGCATCATAAAAACGGGTTCACGTTCAGGTGTCGTGGCGGACTTCGTATTGCCGTGCCGCAAAGAATGCTTCAAACCTATAAAGAGTCTTTTTTTGATCAAACCTATTTTAAAGGATTGCCTTCATTTATTAAGATAAAAAAATGGCAAATTGTAGTAGATATTGGAGCCAATGTAGGTTATTTCTCTCTTTCGATATTGGCTAAAAATCCAAACATAAAAGTTTATGCATACGAACCTTTGCCAATAAATTTCCAATTATTGAAACAATACAAAAAAGAAAATCCAACATTTGATTTTAATATTTATAATCTGGCACTAAGCGGTCAAAAAGAAATATTGCATTTGCATTATGATGCAAACGATACTTTTTCAACTGCAGCCAGTATTTTCAGCAATCCTACACAAGCTGATATTATTGAAGTAAAGGCAACTACACTTGAAAGCATTTTCATTGAACATGAAATAGACCATATAGATTTTTTGAAACTTGATTGTGAAGGAGCCGAATATAGTATTTTGTATGCAACACCTCCCACCCTGATGAGCCGGATATCTGTGCTTTCGATAGAAACACATCGAGGCAAAAAAACAGAAGAAGATAAGGAATCATTAAGTAAATTTCTTCGAAACAATGGATTTCAAATAAAGACTTCAATAGATCAAATCTGGGGATGGAGAAATCAATCTTAACAAAGGATTCAGGTGTCAAACAGAAGCTTTTAAGATACCCTTTTTGACCATAGCGGTCGCAGACTTTTGATTAGTATTTAAGCTTTCACCTCTCTGACAAGCTTTGTGAATCTTTGTTTTAATATACCGCTTCCATAGCGGCTCATTCTATCAACACCTTGCCGTAATAACGCTTGTCTGCCGTTTGCCATGCTATCAAATACAAACCGGCTGCTGTGCCACTCAAATCAATGCTGAGTGTGGGAAATACCGGATTTGCATAATCCCGCTGCCATAATATCCGGCCACTGAGGTCATAGATTATTAAACTTGCCGCACCATGGCTTTGTGGCAGATTAAGCGTGAAAAATCCGTGATTGGGGTTGGGGGAAACAGAAAGATTATAGTCCAATATTTCATTTTTAACACCTGAAGGCAAGGTAAAGGAAGAATCAAAATCAAATCTGGCAATATAAGGGTATCCCACTATACCAAAGCAAGTATTATCATCAGGACAATCAATTTTTGTAATTCCAACACTACCTATATTGTTTGAGTAATATTGATCCTGAAAACTCAAACCTCCATCCTTTGTAAAGAGTACCTCCGAGGTTGGCCTGATTACAAAACCGGTGTCAATATTAAAGAAATATAAATTGTTAATTACTATTTGAGGAACAATAAAATCATGAACATGTAGGGTACTGTCTGAAGGAATTACCTTATACGTATTCCAGCTATCGGTAGTGAACAAAAGGGAATCGGTTAGAATATATCCTGCCGAGTCGTTAACCATATAAAAACCCTGTCCAAAAACAATATTCTCTTTCTGAATCGTCCAATCTATACCAGCATTTACACTTTTCAAGACAGAAGTTAAATCTGGGGTATTAATTATTTCATTACCAAAGGTATAAATGGTATCATTGTTTATAGCCTGAACAACACGTATCTCTTCATTAAAACCTGAACTTGAAAACCAGTGAATCTGGTTACCTCCATCCAAGATGGATGCTATAATTGTTCTACCCCAGTCTACCACATATCCTATATCTTTGGAAGGGAAATCCATATAGGATACCAGGGTCGCAACAGGCATTATATTAAACCAAGAGAAACCTCCATCAATACTTCGAAGCAATCTACTGTAAGTCCCTAGATAGATATCGTCAGCAGATATATACTTGACACTTTCAATATATTCATATTTCTGTAACTGTAAATTTTGCAATTGATGCCAATGAATACCTCCGTCAAAAGTTTGCAATGCCAAATCACCTCCACCGACCACAATACCAGTATCTGCATTTAAAAACGATAAATCCGTCCACCAATTAGTATAAGAGTGAGGATAATTTCCAATATTAATTTTTGTCCATTGAGCATATATATTGTTCAGTTCCACTAAAATACACAATGCCAATACAAGGCTTTTCTTACTTGCTCTCATTATGCAATATCCTTCTATTTTAAATATATAAACGACCTAGTTAAAACTCCTTTCACAGTATTTACATTCAATAAGTAATAGCCATTTTCAAGATGGACATTATCTATTATTATCGAATTATTGAATAGTTCACCTACCGGCTTACATATTAACAATTTACCAATTGTATCAAATATTTTAACATCTAATACATGCAAATTTAAAGGTAAAGAAATAGTTAATGATTTATTGGTTACAGGGTTTGGATAAATATTTATCATATTATTCAAATCAAGCTTATCTACACTACTTGAAGGGCTAAATAATGAAATGTCAAATTTAGAGACAAAGCCTGTATTTGAATAATACATTGAACCATTCTTTGGATCAATCTTCCATTTTAAATTATAAATCATGAATGCGCCATTCCCAGGATCACAGACTGGAAAACCTTTCTTTCCAACCCGGATGAAACTAGGCGTACTTGTAAAACCTACAAGATAACATGAGCTATTGTATATGCTAATCTGATTACCTCTTGCACCATTATATTCTCCCCCAAATAATGAAGACCAAACTAATTCACTATTTGAATTGAATAACGAAATATAGGCGCTAGTATATTTGTTTTGTGAATTATTATTCGATTGGTTATAAGCTCCCGAAAATACTTTGGTACTAAATGAAGAAGAAGTGGTCGTACTTGCCCATCCTGTCACATAAACATTATCATACTGATCAACTTCTATATCGTCAGTTCCTTCATTACCGTCTCCTCCGAAATAGGTTGTCCATTGTTGAGTTCCATCATTTGAAAATTTACCGATAAAGCCATCCTGTAGTCCTTGTCCAGTTAAGCTTGAGATATAATGGCTACTGGAAGAGCTTAAATCTTTCATTACAGGGAATGATTGATCAGAATATGTATGCCCGGCAATGTATATCTCACCATTTGAATTTGAACAAATGCTCCAAATTTTATCTAATTTATTACCACCCAAATAGGTTGACCATTTTATATTAAATCTGCTACCATTAATAGGTCCTAATTTAGTAATAAAACCATCAAAAGTTCCTCCTCCATAGGAATTACTATTTTGAAATGATGTGGAAGATTCTTGTGTTTGAAAATAATTTGAGTTGTTTGCATCCTCGGTCCTTCCAACTATAAAGATATCTCTCATGTAGTAAATAATTTCCAGCACGTATGTAGAAATACCTGGAGCACCGAAGCGAGTAGCCCATTCTCTTTGGCAACTCGAATCGAACAATAAAATAAAACCGGTTTCCGTGTTGCTGCTGGGATTATATAATGAGTTATATCCAAGATCTTCAGTTGGGAAATTATTTTTACCGGTATAACCCACAACAAATATTTCTCCCCCATCATTAGCTGTTATTCCATTACATTCTTCAAAACCCGCTCCGGAACCACCATAATAAGTAAGCCAATTCAGGCTACCCGATACAAGATCAAATCTTGAAATAAAACCTCCTCCGGTAGATACCGAATATTGAGGAGTTGTAGCTTTTGTTGGTAAATTTATGCTTCTAGTTGAACCAACTACATATACATAGCCATTGGCAATTTCTAAATCATTACCGAAATCACTGCTTGATCCACCTATAAATGTAGAATAACTTAATTTATTAGCGGATGTAAATTTTGATAAAAATGCATCTACCCAAGATAAAGAAGCAAAAGCAGCCCCTGTGGTAATGGGGAATTTCGGACTCATTGTGGTACCTGTAATATAAAAATCACCATTTGAAGTATCATTAGTGCAACTATTGATTTTATCTTCTTCTACATCTCCAAAATAAGTACTCCACTCTAAATTACCCTGACAACTCATTTGTATGCCCGCCATTTGGTTTATCTCCATATACAAAGTATCGCTGCCGGTATAATTGGCCGTTGAAAAGCTGATTATATTACCCGTTTTGGTATAGCTTACACTTACATAATTGCTGTCGTACCAGGCATTGGGTATTGGATAAAGCACTTCGCCCAATCCGGTATATATGTGCAGATTGCCGGCTGTGTCTATTTGCATGCTGTCTTGACCTGTAAACTCAATATCTATGGTCTCGGGCATGCGCTCAGGATTTAGGGCAAACAACATACTGTAGCCACTTAAGGTGCTGTTATATTCTACACTTATCCCACTATATAGTTCCTGTACTTTTATACCGGAATAGGCATATACTTGGGTCAGGCCGTTGGGGCATTGAGGTAAATAATAATTGTAAAAAAATGAAGAAGTATCTTTTGGACTTATGCTCAAACCATAATGACTGTTTATAAAATTTCCGTTTATTCTCCAAAGTGTATCGGTTGTAGAAGTATCATCATCCACTTTGCTGTAAACCACGTCAAATCCATTGGTCGAAAAATAAGTGTTTAGCGGGCCATTGTTTACATAGTATTCCTGGTCAGGTATTACATTGCCCTGCATATCCGCCAATTGACCTTTGTTTTCAATAAAACGATAATCCCTTGGATTTTGTGAGCACATTATAATAGATACTAATAACATGGGGGGGGGGAACAACCCCATACAAAAACGTTTCATAACATTTTGATTTTGGGTTAAAAAAAAAGAACAGGGTGCTATATTAAAATTAAATATTTGATTTTTCAAATTTTCCAACATTTTTTTTTAAAATATTTTGAATAAAGCATTCAAATAGATCTGGCAATAAGCTTGTAATCAATGATATAAAAGAATATTGTTTGCTGGAAATGTTTTTTGGCTACCGGCAAGTACAGGAATTATAATTTTCTGCTCAATGCAGGTCCGTGCCTATTAAGATAAGTTATTAAAAAAAAGGGGACCTGGTTTTGCCGGCAATAACGAATACCATATCCGGCATAATGCCAAAGACAAAGCGCTTTATTTTTTTGAATTAAGCCTTTGTGAAAGGGGCTACTACTTCAGATATTTTTCAAGAAAACCAATCATGGTTTTATAGAAATCAATTCTGTTTTCTTCATTATGAAATCCATGACCTTCATCGTATTTCACCATATAAGGTACATCAATATCCCGGTCGCGCAGTGCTTTTACTACCTGATCTGATTCATTGATATTAACCCTGGGATCGTTGGCACCCTGTGCTATAAACAGGGGTGTTTTTATTTGGTCGATATGTAAAGCGGGTGAAACTTCAGCCATCATAAGGCTATCGGCAGGATCGTTCGGATTGCCTACCATTTCATACATCATATCGAGGAAAGGTTTCCAATAAGGAGGGATGGTATTCATAAAAGTAAAGAGGTTTGATACGCCCACATAATCCACGGCACAAGCATACAAATCGGGAGTATAGGTCACACCGGCCAGAGTGGCATAACCACCATAACTACCACCATGAATGGCAATATGCTTTGGATCGGCAATACCCTGATCAATCAACCAGTTCACTCCATCGGTAATATCATCCTGCATTTTTTGGCCCCATTGTTTAAAACTGGCTTCCCAAAAAGCACGTCCATAACCGGTAGAACCTCTAAAATTCATTTGAAATACGGCAATACCCCGGCTGGCCATTAATTGCACCGGCCCCTGATAACCCCAGGAATCGCGATACCACGGACCACCATGCGGATAAACTACCAGTGGCAGGTTTTTACCATCCGAGATTTGGGGTATCGTCAGATATCCGTGAATGGTCATTCCATCGCGTGCAGTATATTCTACCGGTGTCATGGGTGACATATCATCTTCATTAATCCAGTCGCTGACATCGGTAATTTTTTTCAATGCATCTTTATTTACATCGTAAAAATAATATGCACCCAAAGAACGGTCGCTATAGGTTCTTACCAATAGTTTGTCTTCGGCTTTATTGGTACTTGTTATAGCAATTTCATAACCCGGTAAAGCCGCCTGTAGTTTTTGATAAATATTTTTACTCACATCGTCTAAAAATATTCTTTCTCTTTTTTCAAGGGTATAAGAAGCCGCTGTCAATACTTTTCTTTTGCGCGAATAGCTCAATCCGGTGATGTCAACATCCGGATTGGAAGCAATGATATCTCCGGTTTCTTTTCCGGTTTCCAAGTCAAACATCACTGCTGCTGTTTTGTCTCTTCCAATATTTGATAATGCATACACATTTTTATTATCGAAAGTGAAGAAAACAGGATCAAGTGTTTCTCTGAAATCGGTAGTTAATACATCGTGAAACTCATCTGCTTCTGTCGGCCGGTAGCGTATGGTGCTGTTTACACCATCTGTAGTAATGGTTATTCTCAATTTGCCATTGTGATCGGTCAGATAGCCGGTTACATTACCCGGATTTTCATAAAGCATCGTCATTTCACCGGTTTCTATATTAAGCCGGTAAGGATCAAAAATCATTTTATTTCTTTTATTCATACCGATAATAACTTCATCGGGTACATCTTCAAGCTGATCGATAATTTGCAAGGTAATGCTGTCAAAAGGAGTTAAATCTGTTTGATTTGTTCCATCGGCATCTACGGCAAACAGATGATAATTTTCATCGCCTCCGAAATCTTTGATATAGAGTAAGCGGTTATTATTGGCCCAGAAATATCCTGCGATATCACGATCGGTTTCATGGGTAATTTGCTTGGCATCGTCTGCATCATCCGCTTTTACAAAAATATTCATTCTGCTATCGACAGGTGCCATATATGAAATCAAATTTCCATCAGGTGAAATCTGATAACTTGATTTTTCAGGATTACGAAAAAAGTCTTCAACGCTATATTTATAATCACCTTTATCAAAGGATTTTAATTCATCAAGTGCTTCCTGGCTCGATACCAGGCCGGGATCTCCTTTAGTCACCACTTCGGTACTGTCCGAAACATTGGCTCCTGCCTGTTTCTTATCTTGATTATTGCACGAAACCACTACCAGACTGCTTGCAATTGTGAGCATAAAATAAGTTTTGAAAGTTTTCATATTCAATTGTTTAGTAGATATTACTAAGCGAAGGTCGGTAATCTACACTAAAATAAGGATTGACTTATCGTTAATCTTTGTTAATCAAGATTAAGCTCTAAGTACATTAGATTCTTTTCCATACCAATTAATGGCCAGCCATAGTGCCAGGCCGGCTAAAACCAGAAGGCTTAACATCGTTTCGGCAAATAATACCGGATCAATGGTATCGGCAATGATTTGCTTGGTAGCGAGGGTAACATTAAGAATGGGTATCAATGCCGTGGTATAGTTAAAATGGATACCCGGAAGCATACCAATCATAGCCGGCAGGAATACAATAATCATAGCCGGTGAAATCATACTTTGAGCTTCTTTATACGATTTGGCATAAATAGAAATGGAGAATAGCGATGCACCAAAAAAGATGGCCAGCGGAACAAGCAAGAGCAATATTAGGGCTATTGATTTTAAGGCCAGTATGGATTCGATTACACTAAGAATATTGCTGGGTATTACGTCAACGGTTTGAACGGCTATTAAAATGCCGATAATGGAAATAGATGCCGAACCAATGCCCCCCAAAAGGATAACCCCGAGTTTACCCATAAGAATTTGAAGCCGGGTAGCCGGAGCCGTAAGAATGGTTTCGATGGTACCTCTTTCTTTTTCGCCCGCTCCCAAGTCGATAGCCGGATACATACTGCCCAAGAGGCAAAATATGATAAAGAAATAAGGAATCAGCCCTCCGATTACTTCACCCATTTTTTCTTTTTGAGTAGCTACATCGTGATCTTCGATATGCACCACCTCCACAAATTCGGGGTTTAATCCGGCTATTTTATAGCGTTCTTTTAAGATTTTTTCTTTATACATATTCACTAGCATCATCAGTCGCTGTTTGGTAATGCCCTGGTCGGTAGTCGATTGGTAATACAAAGCTATATGGCCGGCTTTCAGCGAATCAATCTTTTGATCGAAACCGGGTTTTACAATTAAGGCCGCATCCAGTTTATGATCTCTAATCAAAGTATTAATCTCTAGACTGAATGCAAGAGTATCTCCGCTTAAATATATTGAATCGAGCTGAGGATAGGTTTCAAATTGGTTTACCTCAATCAAAGAAGCATCTTGATATAAATCAATTAAATTTTCGGCTTCACCGGCATCAAAAACCGCTACTTTAAGCGTCTTATTCATCGACTCTTTCGTTTGCGATTTAATGATACCGGTCACAATGGTAATCATTACCGGATATATTAAGAGGGGAACCACAACCATGGCCATAATGGTCCGCTTATCACGAAGGGTATCTTTCAATTCCTTCAGAAAGATAATTTTTATCTTTTTCATGCTTCAACGGATTTAATAATACGGATAAATTCTTCTACCAGTGAACTGCTTTGCATGTGTTGTTTAAACGCATCAAAAGTAGATAGCATGTGGATTTTTCCTTTATCAATGATGGCAATATCATCACTTAATAATTCAACTTCACCCATAATATGGGTAGAGTAGATAACCGTTTTTCCGTTTTTCCGGCAATCTTTCACCAAATCTATAATATTGGAAGCGGTTATTACATCGAGACCTGCCGTAGGCTCGTCAAAAACCACTACATCAGGATCGTGTATCATGGTGCGGGCAATGGATACTTTTTGTCTCATTCCTGTTGATAATTTACCAATCCGTTGCTTGGCAAATTCATGAATATCAAGCAAATCAAACAATTCGTTTCTTTTGCGTTTCATGGTAGCCTGATCAACATCGTGCAAACGGGCAAAATATTCAACAATTTCATTGGGTGTAAGCCGGTCGTAAAGGCCTGTTGATCCGGTAAGAAAACCCAGTTTCATTTTTACTTCAATAGGATGATCAACCACATCGTATCCATTCACCCTAACGCTGCCATTCGTAGGTTTCAAAATGGTGGCAATGATACGTAAGGTAGTGGTTTTGCCGGCTCCGTTAGGCCCGATCAAGGAAAAAACCCTTCCCGGCTGACAGGTAAACGAAATATTATTTACAGCAAATAGATTTTTGTTGGTGGTAGCCCGTTCTTTGCGCTGAGCACGGCTTAATTTGAAAGATTTTGAAAGATTTTGTACTTCTATCATTGGTTTTAAAATAAGAAGCCAAGATAACAGCATCGCAATTGGCTACCAAATTTATTAGTGAATTTTAACCATTAGAGCAATTTCAACAGGCATATATTGAACAGAAAAAAAATATTTGCTTCATTCATTAGCAGATTTATTGTTAATCTTAGTTAAGGTCTTTTTACTGAGGCAATTAAACCGTTATTTTTGGTGAAATGAAAAAAGATACTATTGCCGGTATTGTTATTTTGATGGCCGTAACCTTATTTGGCTTAGTATTGCTTCAATTTTATTGGGTAAAAAACGATATCCGTTTTAAAGAGCAGGAATTCAGTAAAAATGTAAATGAAGCCATGCTCGAAACGGTTCGTGAGAACCAAAGAAAAGTTACAGCCGATGTAATGAAATCGATGATCCGGGTGATTGAATTAAACAGCCGGCAAGCACTGATTATACATCACGACACCATTATACTACCCCAGTCAGAAATTCCCGGAACCAATCTTGACCAAATTTTCAGCAATCAAAATTTAGACTTTTTCAGAAATTTCAATCAATGGAAACCCGGCAAAAAATTTGACCTGAACGATCCTTTTCAAGCCTATCGGTATTTTTCTCAAGATGATGGTGAATGGGATTTTATGGGAAGAATATTGCAAAGTATTGCAAGAGAAATTACCGATATGACCCGTTCTATGGATAATCAAATTAATCTTGCTTCCATTGATCAGATATTTAATGAAAACTTATTGCGCAATGGAATAGATCTTGATTATGAAATTGCAGTAGTATCGCCCGATAAGGCAAGAATGTTTTGTTCCACCAAACTTCCCGATAAAAGAAAAATTCTGATGTCGAAATACCGGGTAAACTTATATCCTTCACGATTTATCGCTTCCCCCACTTTTTTACAAGTTTATTTTCCTAAAAAAATCGGATATCTGATGAGTACTTTGTGGCTGCGGGTGATTACGGCATTTGTATTTATTGCTATCATCATATTTTCTTTTGGATTTACGATTTGGACTATTTTAAGACAGAAAAAAATCTCCTTGATGAAAAATGATTTTATCAACAATATGACGCATGAATTCAAAACACCGATTACGACCATATCGTTGGCAGGACAAGCCATTGGAGATCCCGATATTATAAAAGAAGAAAGTCGTTTAAAAAGATTTGGCAACATTATTCTTGAAGAGAGTAAAAAATTAAGCAGCCAGGTAGAAAAAATTCTTCAAATGGCTATTCTCGATAAAACGGATCCGAAATTAAAAAGTGATTCGGTAGATATGAATGAAGTCATTGAGCAACTTGTTGAAAATTACCAATTGCGCTTTCCGGATAATTCAGAAGTATTTTCTATTGATCTGGGGGCCGATAATGCGATGATAAAAGGAGATCAAATTCATTTGTCGAATGTAATTGATAATTTAATTGATAATGCTATAAAATATTCGAAAGAGCATCCACGGATAAAAATATCTACTTTCAACACGGCTAATAAAATTGTTATCCGGATTGAAGACAATGGAATCGGAATGAGTAAAGAAGATTTAAGAAAAATATTTGATCGTTTTTACCGTGTTCATACCGGTAATGTGCACGATGTAAAAGGATTTGGTCTTGGATTGGCCTATGTAAAATCTATGCTTGATGCACACAATGGCCAAATAAAAGTACAAAGCGAACCCGGTAAAGGCAGCCGTTTTGAAGTGTTGTTGCCATTTATTAAACAATAGAAATTTAAACTATGGAAATTATAAAAGCCAGAATTTTGCTTGCCGAAGACGAACCCAATCTCAGCAGCTTGTTACAAGAATATTTGCAATTAAAAGGTTACCGGGTTGAACTTGCCAACGATGGCGTTGAAGGAATTGAATTATTTAAAAAAAATGAATTTGATCTTTGCCTGCTTGATGTAATGATGCCCCGGAAAGACGGATTCACTTTGGCAAAAGAAATCAGGGAAATCGATAAAGAAGCACCAATTATTTTCCTGACAGCTAAATCGCTAAAAGATGATAAAATAGAAGGCTTTAATCTGGGAGCTGATGATTATATCACCAAACCTTTTTCGATGGAAGAACTTTCGGCACGTATTCAGGCCGTATTGCGCAGAACACAAGGAGAAAACGAAACCGATGAAGAATTCTATTCCTTTGGTCAATTTCATTTCGATTTCAACAATCAAATACTCACTCACGGCAAAAAGCAAGAGAAGCTAACTACCAAAGAATCGCAATTGCTGCGTTTGCTGTGTAAAAATCAAAACAAAGTACTTGAACGAGATATCGCTTTAAACAGAATTTGGGGAAACGACAGTTACTTCACCGCACGCAGTATGGATGTGTTTATTACCAAACTGAGAAAATATTTAAAGCCTGATCCGGATATTCAAATCATTAATATTCATGGTACCGGTTATAAACTTATTGTACGTTCCTGACCTGTTCGTAAAGGATTTTGTATTTTTCCTCTGAACCATTCAATAACAAATATGCAAATCCGATATGATCATAAGCAAATAAGATACTACTTCAATCTGGCTAAAGCTATTGATATATCCATACCGCTGCATTGCAATGTAAAGGCTTTTAATGCACCGGATTTCAAATCAGAACCGGTAAAATCAGGTCAATTTACAGGATTGGTAAGCCAGGGAAGTCCGGTTAATTTTCTGAACCTTAGTATCAATCCACATGGCAACGGAACGCATACAGAATGTTTAGGACACATCACCACCGAAACGATTTCAATCAATGATTGCCTGAAAAAATTTCATTTCCCTTGTTTGCTCATTAGTGTCAGTCCCAATCAGTTGGCTTCCGGTGATTCTGTTATATCCCTCAAAAATATCAGTTTATTCAAAAAACAATTTGAAGCATACCGCCCTGAAGCTTGTGTAGTGAGAACTCTTCCAAACGATATTTCAAAAAAAAACAAAGATTATTCAAATACGAATCCACCGTATTTTTTACCGGAAACTATTCAATGCTTAAATAATCAGGGCATCCAACATTTACTCTGCGATTTGCCCTCAATCGACCGGGAAATGGATGAAGGAAAATTATTGGCACACAAACAATTCTGGCAATACCCTAAAAATCCTCAACTGCATAAAACCATTACGGAAATGGTTTTCGTACCCAATATAATTTCTGATGGTTTCTACCTGCTGAATCTGCAAATCATCAGCCTCAATACGGATGCATCTCCTTCTAAACCTATACTGTTTAGTCCGGTTTTATAAAGGCATAGTGTATCTGGCAATTGGGTAATTTATTACGCATTTCATTTAATTGTTCTAGACTGATAGGAGATGTGATGGCAATATCAAGTGTTTTCAAATGAGTGAGCGGAGTCAATTTCAAGATTTCATCGGGCATATACAAAGAGCGGTTTGCACTGATATCCAATTTTTCCAAATGAAGCAAATGGGCCATTCCGGCCGGCAATTCCTGTAAATTATTCGCTTTCAGAATGAGTATTTTCAATGCCGTAAGTCGGTCAAACGATGCCGGCAGAGCATGGAGTCCCAAGCCGCGAAGGCTTAATTTTTCGAGTTTTGTTAAAGCTCCGAAATCGTCCGGTAAAGTATTTAATATCTGATCATTTAAACTCAATTCTTTCAAATTGTGCAGCTTGGTAAAAGAGGCCGGTAAACCGGTGATTTTGTATTTCGGTTCTAAAAAGAAATCTGCATTAAGCTGCAATACCTCTAGTTGCTGCAATTCTCCAATCCACTCCGGTATGTTATGAATCAGATTTACACTCAGGTTCAGCACTTTCAAGTTATGCAATTGTCTGATGCCTTCCGGTATTTTCCAAAGCCGGTTCCAACTCAAATCAAGAACTTCCAATGAACGTAATCCCGATAAATCGGCTGTTATTTTTTCAAAATGATTCCCACTTAATTTCAATATTCTAAGCCGGTGCAAATGCCCAATGTTTCTGGGTAGTTTCGAAATTTGATTAGTCCTCCTCGAGTAATCGATGTTACCCACATACAATTCTTCCAGATTGTCCATATTACCGATAGAAACAGGCAATGCCTTGAGTCGGTTGCTTCCCAGACGAAGCACTTTCAACGATTTCAGCTTACTAATATCTTCCGGTAATTCGCGGATAGCACAATCCGATAAATTGAGGGCTTGCAATTCAGGCAATGCTGCCAAAAGCCTGAATAATTCATTCAAATTAATACTGATTATATTTTCTGCATCTTCCAAGGTATTCGCCTTTTCCAAACCACCCGGAATCAAACCGTTAAACTGTTTATTCGATTTTAAATTCAACGAACGCAGAGCTTTTAGATTTACCAAAGATTCAGGAAAACTAATTAGTGCATTGCCTTCCAAATTCAGATTTTT
>JAJRWN010000037.1 GCA_024276745.1 Bacteroidota bacterium | reverse complement strand
TTTTCCGGATTATTTTGCCTGAAAAATCATAAATAATTAATTCCATATTTTGTTGGTCCGGATTATCAATAGCAAAAAATACCTGATTGGATGCAGGTTGTGGAAATACTTTGACATCATCTGTATTGGCTATATTTTGATTTATTCCTACCGGAACCGTCAAATCCGGTTTGGGCAATTTTTTATCGGTAAACACAAAATATTTTCCCGGGATGAGGCTTATATTTTGATTCACATTATTTACCATCATGCTGTCTCCACTCAGATAATCAAACCACCAACCGGAATGTTGAAAATTTGGATCTATAGTTTGCGTGCTAACATCGAAATTCCCGATGATAGTCACATTCATTGAAGGATCATTAATTTGTATTCTTTTGGCGAATCCATTTGTAAGCAACGAAAAATCGTGACTCTTGAAAGCCGGATAATCTGTTTTCAGATGAATCAATGCTTTCCAGGTTTTATAGAGTTTCAAGCGATTGGGATCGTTCAAATAATACCATTTAATCGGTTTATTACAAACCCGGCATGGGTTATCAATCGATACATCATAGCCTTGTTCGCCAAATTGCCAAATCATTTTCGGCCCCGGTATAGTAAAGAAAAATGCCGCTGCCAAGCCCATTCTGTCTAAAGCAATATTTTGATTTTTCACGTTATAAGAGCCGCTTGAATTACCGAATTGCAGATTTTTGTACATCAAGCGTTCTTCATCATGACTTTCCATAAAAGTAACCAGTTGAGGATTTTGCCATCCCCTGCTTTTATACGATGCCCACCATAAATTTGAATTATAGCCCATCGTGGCTTCATTATAATCGTTGGTCATTTTGCCCCATAGCAACATGCCGTAATTAGCCAAAACCGTTTCTTCACTATTGGCCGAAAAATGTTCAAGGATGACATAAGCCGAACTATCTGTTGCCCATATTACATCGGCTATCCGCTCCAAATTTGCGATACGCGATGCATCGTATTGCCCCCATGCATTCACATCATTACCCGAATTGGTTTGCGTAAATCCTTTGGATAAATCGAACCGATATCCATCAATATGGTAGTTTGAAATCCAATGAGTAGTTACCCGGTCAACAAAATCACGGGTAGCCTGACTTTCATGGTTAAAATCATAGCAAACATTATATGGATGAGTGGCTACTGCATTAAACCAGGGACTATTGGCAGCAGGCCGGCTATTGGCAGCATCCCAATATAATTGCACCATAGGATTTTGACCACATGAATGATTCAGGGCAATATCCATAATAACTGCTATTCCTTTTGCATGAGCAGAATCAACAAAAGCTTTCATGCTCCCGGCCGGACCGTAATATTTATCGGGTGCCAGATAAAACGAAGGATTATAACCCCAGCTTTCATTCCCTTCAAATTCATTTACCGGCATGAGTTCTATTGCATTGATACCCAAATCATTTAAATAGTCTAAGGTATCAATCAATGTTGCAAAATCATGTTTTGCAACAAAATCACGGATTAACAATTCATAGATTACCAAATCTGTAGATGCCGGTTTCTGGAAGGCAGCATCATGCCATGTATAAGATGTTTGAGCGGTTTGCAGCACCGAAACAATACCGGTTGTTTTTCCGGATGGATAGGGTATCAGATTCGGGTAGGTACTAGCATGAATATATTGATCATTCCAAGGATCGAGTATTTTTTCGCTCAGCGGATCGGCAATTTTTAAAGTACCATCAACCAAATACTGATAGGCATATTCTGTTTGAGGAATAAGCTCCTTGATTTGAAGCCACCAGGTGCTTCCATCTACTGAACGCTTCATATAGTATGCCGTATCAATCGACCAGTTATTAAAATCGCCAAGCACATAAATGTATTGTTTATTGGGTGCATACAAACTTAAAATAAGGGTCGAATCATTCAAATAATTGATTCCGTTTTTAGTACCGGGAGGTGGATCTATACTTTGAACCGTTGGATTGACCATATAGAAAAATGAATCACGGGCAGTATCAATACCATTCACCACTTCAAGCCAAATCCAATTTTTACCGGTTTGGGAAATAATAAAATCATAACTAATCGAATCGCTTGTAATCTGAGCCAGCAGATTGGCATTGTGATACAGCTTCATATTGGCCATCATAGAAGCTGCACCGTAGATATGAAAAGTATCGCCAAGCTGGGAAAAGTTTGAATAAGAAGAAGGGTTCACGATTTTGGCAAACAAACCGGAAGGATATATATCGGTGAATATATCGGACCCATCGGCTTCTCGACCAACAACTGACCCGTCAGCATTCCGGAAGACGAAAGCCATTTTCAAAATTGTTTCGCTTGAAGGAACACCATAAAAGCTTCTTACCGGATATGAAATTTTATGCCGGTTATTGCCCAAATCCTGCATCAAAACATTGGGATCGGCCGTACCCCAATTACCTTGAACATATTTCCAACTGCTGGGAGTAGTACTTAAATTGGTAATAACACCGGTATGGGCATAAACGGGTGTAATACCACTCAGGGCAACATTCCCTTCATTGGCATGATAAATAATCGTAACGGTATCGTAATCGTGTGGAAAGACCGGACGAATATCTAAAATTTGAGCATTGATATTGATGCAGGCAGATAAAAAGATAATAAGTGCAAAAATTTTATTTATCATATAAAAAATTTCGGGAGAGGGATAAAGTATTCTGTTAAATATGAGCTCAAAAACAACGGCATGGATTCAAGAAGAATACCATGCCGTTTTAATCAATTTAAAGGATATCCGGATTAGCGAATGACCATTAATTTTTTGGTTACAATAGAAGCACCGTCAGCAATGGTATAGAAATAAACACCATTCTGTACTTGGGTTCCGTTTGTATTGGTGCCATCCCAGGTAAAGGAATAGTTACCGGCATTTTGAGCACCGTTGTACAGTGAATTTACTTCTTGTCCCAGCGCATTAAGAATTCTTACTGAGATATTGTCAGCATTGCTACTCAATGAGTATCTGATGCTGGTAGAACCACTGAAAGGATTTGGGAAACTGCGAACCTGGTTAAGATTTGAAACCGGATCGTTGATACCTACAGGAATAACCCATTCTGCAGTAAAACCGTCCCAAGGTAACCCGTCACTACCAACAACAAAAGGAGTTGCAGTGTTCAAACCCCTGATAAACATATCGTTGCAAGTGGCATCTTTACCTTCCATACTTCCGTCTCCATTTCTGAAGACTAATCCGATAGCAAAAATCGTATCAGTATTAGGATCTACGCCATAGTAATTGTAAAGATGTATGGTAATTGACCATTCATCTGCATTACCGGTAGGCAGTAATTCACCAACGCCATCGGCTTGACCCCAGTTTCCAACAACTACCTGCCATGCTGATGCAGAGTCTGTAGTACCGGCACCGGAATGCATATATGCTTCTGATGCACCTGCTAACTGACAAGCTGCACCACCTTTGGTTCCATCTAAAGTGATTTTAAGTGAGTCTTGTTGAGCATAGCTAAACAAGCCGAGCATTAACAATAAACTCAAAAGTTGAAATTTCGATTTCATAGGCTGATGTTTTAATTGTGATAAAAAAAAATTTTAAACCAAGCTTGTAAATGTACTAATATTCCTGATGAATAAAAAATATAGCTTTCTAAAAATTGTCTGAAAAAAAAAGGAATTATTTTTTATCTTTTTGCCATGGCAGTGGATAATACCGAATGTTTGGCATAAGCAGTTAATACGGCAGATATGCAAGGTCTTGTTTTTCCCTGCTTAATATATTCGAAAGATTTTTTTTAAATTTTGTTCATTTTTTAATCTGTTTTTCGTTTAGATTGCGTAAAAAATATCGTTAATCGATATCATAAACATCATGCTTTGCTATGAACAAAATTTTGCTCTTAATATTCTTACCATTTTTTCTACCTGTATATGGATGTTTGTATCATCAAGTTGATCCACTTGAAGGCCGGTTAGAAATAGCTGCCGACACCGTGATATTTGCTGTAATTGGAGATTATGGCGATAATAACAACCATGAAAAGCAAGTAGCTGATATGGTAAATTCCTGGCATCCTGATTTGATAATAACAACGGGTGACAATAATTATGATTACGGATTAGCCAAAACAATAAAAGATAATATCGGTCAATATTATGGCGATTATATTTATAATCCTGACGCACCGGCAGACCAACAAGCACATGGAAAAGCCAATAGTAACACACTAAACCGGTTTTTCCCTTGCCCGGGTAATCATGATTATTTTAATATATCGGGTTTAAGTCCTTACTTAAATTATTTTTCCTTGCCCGGAAACGAACAATATTATGATTTTGTATGGGGCCCGGTACATTTCTTTTCACTCAATAGCGGCAGGTCAGGCAACTTTGATACGGCTTCGGAGCAATATCATTGGTTTATGAGCAATATTGCTTTATCAAAATCGCCCTGGAAAATTGCCTATTTCCATCATCCCCCAATCAGTGCTTCCAATCATGGGAATCATCCCGATTGGCAATTAGCTTTTCGCGATTTAGGTTTTACGGCCGTATTTTCAGGTCATGATCATGTTTTTGAACGCATTCAGAAAAAAGGACAAAACGATTTCAGCTGGATTGTGAACGGTGTCGGTGGCAGGCAAACTTTATATGCATGCAATTCGAATCCGCTGGATAGTGCCATATACAATACCGTTTGCTATAATTGTTGTTATGGAGCCATCAAGGTGGAGGTAAGTCGTCATCGTTTTAAATTATCCTTCTTCAGTGTTGACGATCCAACAAATGCCATAGACGAATGGGTAGTAGAAAAATAAAGCGAACGTAGGAGCAATTCTGTATGCTTCAAGTCTTTTAATACAAATTTTTTAAGGGGAAATAAAAAAAGCACAAAAAGATAATTTTTGTGCTTAATCAATCGGAAATACCGGATTATTTCAATCTTTCGATTTATGTGTTTTAATACCAAATGGCAAATAAAGCGGGCATGTGCTAACGAGACTGGTTAACAGAAATACTACGCCAACTACTAACAATACAATACCCCAGGTGCCAGTAACCGTACCGGTGAAATACAATACGGCAAATACAATGGCGACAATAACGCGTAAAATACGATCGATGGATCCCATATTCTTTTTCATTTTTTTAAAATTTATATGAATAAATTAATTAAAAATACTATACCAGTAATAATGCCTGCACAAAGCAGACATACCAAAACAAATTTAATAAACTGTTTATTCACTACCGGCAGTATTTTGTTTATTGAAAGCTCAAAGATGAACATTCAGAATATAATAGTCAGTGACCGGGGTTACATTAGTTCAATATAATTATTTTTCCTCTGGATTGTTCTATAAATTTTTCAGTCTCCAGTTTTTTCAAAATTCTTGATACTACTTCACGGGCCGTATTCAGTTGATTGGCTATTTCAAGATGTGTGATTTTTAAAATATGGTTACCGGATAAAACTGATTTTTCTTTTAAGAAATCCTTTATGCGTTGATCCATACTATGAAAAATCAAACTATCAATGGTTATCAATAACTCGCTATAACGCAGATTAAACAGGTCGTAAACATAAGTATTCCAGCTTGGAAAATCGATCATCCATTGGCTTACCAGATGAGCAGGAAGAAGCAATAATTCGGTATCTTCTTCAGTCCTAGCTTCAATTTGGCTTTGCTTGTTATGCAGACAAGCCGTCAATGACATTACGCATGATTCACCGGGTTTTATATAGTAAAGAAGCAGAGAGGCATGTTCTTCTCGCCTGATTACTTTTAGCAAACCGGATATAAGCAAAGGAACAACTTTTACGTAAGCACCTTTACCGAGAATTATTTGACCGGATGGTATTTCAGCCCATTCGCAATGAGTTATCAGTGCATCGATAAGCGATGCCTCAAAAAAAGGAAAATGTTTGGACAAGCGGTCTCTCATACTGCTAAAATAATAAATGCAGCGTATGAGGACAATTATCTAATGCTGATGACCTTCTTCTTCATCATGCCCGCCACTTTGAGAATGTTGATGGTCGTGGCCTTGCTCTAGTATTTTCTCCATAGGCTTCACTCCTGCTCCTTCATGGTAAACCATTTGGCCGCCAAGATGTGCCTGATAAGACATTAATCCGGCAATAGCCAATATGATGATTACAAAGCTTATATGTTCAGCCTTTTGAAAATTATTTCTTCTTATATAAAGCCAGATAAATAAAGCACTCATCAGGCCGATGAGGATATAGGCTAAAGTTTGGTGCAATTCCATGAGTTCATGAATGGTTTCATTATGTGCTATGACCGATTCCTGAGCACGACCTGTTAATATGGCAAGCGCACCGGCCAATACAGCAAGACCCAATAAATAGTAGGTTGCATCCATAAAAAATTTACGTTCCCGGAATAAGGAAACGATTACAGACAAAGTAGCTAATAGAAACAATACAATCGGAAAATGAATCGTCAAGGGGTGGAAAGGTACTCCAAATAACATAATTAAATAGTTTTGATTAAAAAATATAGATTAGGCAGATTTCTGCAATAATTGATGAAAGATTTGCCGGGCATGGTATAGATATTTCGAAACATCATATATTGATAGCCCCAATATTTCTCCAATTTGCAGATAATTAAATTGTTCGATATCGTTGAGCAAAATAAAGACCCTTTGTTCAGGTGTTAAATGGCTTAAACTTTCTTGCCAGGCATCGAAATCCAATTGATCGAGCACACCGTTGGGAAAAATAAGTGCTTCTAAAGGATGCTCATTGACACCTAATGCTCTTACAGGAAGTGATTTATCCCAATAAAAATTAAACTGTTCTTTAAATTGGCTTCTTAGTATTTGATGCATCAACTTAAACCATGCCAGTTTAGAATTATCCAGCGTTTCATTGCTTGCCATCAATCCCAATCCAGCCGATACCGTTTCAAGGGTTAATTGATTGGCAAGTTCATCATCGAAAGTAAGATACCAAGCATAATTATAGAGCAATTCAATATTTTGAAGTTCTGATGTGGCTAATAAATTGTCGTATTGAATCATGCTTGTTACTTAGGTTCACAATATATGAATTTAGGCGCTTAAATTAAAACCAAAACCTACATTTTAAGTAAGCTTTAACTTATATTAACCCTATGAGGATCAATAAGCTATATCATGATATGCAAGCAATAAAAAAAGATAAATAGCTCTATTATATTACTTCTTTATCGCCTGGTTATATTCTCAAAAATCCCGGACAATATTGCCCGGGATTCTATAAATGTCAGAATAAGAAAATACTTATTTCATTTTGACAAATTTGCGAATAGCCTGCCCATTTTCACCGTTAACTTTTACGAGATACATTCCGGCAGGTAATTGACTGATATTAAGATTAATGGTTTGTTGCGAACCATTAAGATAAATATTGCTTACAGTATTAGCTAAAGCACCTTTATTATCAAGAATACTGATGCTGTAATTCCCGGCATTTTCAGCACTCAATTGTAAACTGATGATATCTACAGCAGGATTCGGATACAGATCAGAAGCTTCTATTGAAGTCTGAACACTTCCAATTCCAGTTGAAAGATCCAAAGTAGCTTCGGTGGCAAACATGGGTGGTAAGCCATCAACTTGTTCGGGTATGAAAGGAATACCGTCTCCATCAGAATCCAGACCTGCTTCTCCGGTAGGTGCACCTTCAGAAACTTGCATGGCATTAGCTACTTTTTTGAAAAAACGGGTATAGATTAGAGGTGCATCAGCATGACCACCTACTAAGTTCCCTTCGCGCAAAGCTCCGGTGATAATAGCCACAAATTCAGGAGAGAATACGGCTTGGCTATTATTTTCTTCCGAGCGGAAACAATGTTGTGCCGGAACCCAAAAATTAGTAATCAAATAATTGTAAGCAGCATCGGCAGCTGTCAGGTAAGCACTATTGTTGGTTGCTTCATAAGCAGCATATAGACCACGTGCTGCAGCAGCTTGCGCAAGGGCTGTTTTGGCATTGCCATCTGGGCCAGTTCCAATGGTATAACTATTATAAAATCCACCATTAACATCTTGCAATGTACCGGCAAGGTAAGCCGCTTGTGTATTTAATGCACCGAGGGCCATGGGTCCTAAAGGAGTGTTGGCAAATTGATTGGCCAATTGTTTGAATGTTATCAACAAATAACCTGCATTTTGAGTGGTAATCACATTACCGGGTGTAGGGTTTTTGCTTGCATCCAAACCCGAAACATCTACAAATGAACCACTTGTCATGTCATAATGCATAGCCATCAGATTTTGAAAAATCACTTTACTGGTTCCCATCATCAGGTCGAAAGGACCGGGCATACCGGTTTGCGACATAGCATTAGGAAAAGGATCACCGTCAAAAACATCTTTATATGCTAAATGTGCGGCATCGCTGCTATCCACTGGGTTCATCATATTCATAAAATTCAATGCACCCCAGAGATAAGAAACCTGATCCCACAAATTTGATGAAGCATCGGTTACACTAAAAGCACTGGGCATAGGTGGCATAGTGCTGTCAACCATAATTTCGGTAACAGCAATAGCATGGGGGAAGAATCGTATTCCGGTACTGGGGTCATAGGTTGCGGGATTAATCGTTCCCAAAGAATCGCCATTATAAGCCAGCTTATTGATTACAAAAAGGGTTTTGTTGATGGATTCGGCAGTAAGCACATTACCAATAAAACCATCGAGTCCATCGCCACCGAAAAACACATTATTGCTTGGATCGAAATGAGAAGACCCCGCTGAGTCAGGCGATACAATGCCATCCGGATCAATGCCATTATCCAACGAATCGTGGAATGCACTGAGCATATCAGATGCCCATAAGTATTGCTTCATCATGGTTTGACCCATAGCTGCCAGATTTAGAACTTTGTTCATTTTGCTACGATCCCATCTTAAGGTTTGGAAATCGGTAGTAAAATTAGTAGCATCAATAGCCTGAGGCAGGTGTGGATCACCACTTTCGAATTCAGCAAATTGAGGCCAGGGGTGCATTGGTGGTGTATGGTTGGTGATGGCACCAAAATGCATAATGTTTTTAATCAGTTCATCGTCATTTTTAAAACCGTTTGGCGTACCGGTCATGGATCCATCAAATCCACCCGGTTCCATCATAGCCATTTGCTGAATCATAGGTGCCCACATCATGTGTAGTCCCATGCCCGACCGCGATACAATAATCCCCAATGCATAACGTGAATATTCGTAACTTTCAATGCCCATTGCATAAGCTATCGAATCCGGACTATTCGAAACAAATGGATCCAGATTATCCAGATTATATCCTAAAGCTTCGGCAAAGGGTTCACCGCTTTCGTTAATTTCGTTGGCCAGCAACATTTGCCCTGCCGTATAATACGTATTGGTGTTGGTAATTAATATTTGTGCTTTTATGTTAAAAGCAGTCAGTATTACCAGACTGAATAAAATGTAAAATCGTTTCATGATTAAATCCTCCATAATTGAGTGTGAAAAAAAAAATTATGAAGGCAAAGCTATTTCAGCTTCAACATGTGTGTTGTCAATTATTTGACAATTAATAGTCTTTAATCATTCTTTAATAAATAAAAAAAGAAGGCCTTTTTTAAAGACCTTCTCTCATGAAGGGAATCAAATCAGGATTTTGATACATCCTGTTCAAACCATGAAAAATCTACCCGGTACCTATTATTAATGCACAATAATAAGGGTAGTTTTTCCGGCAAAATGTCGGATTTCCGACAAAGGCAAATATTAAGTTTTGCCTACAGAGATGCAATAATTTTTTTAAGTTTTTGCTGTACTTCGGTAGCAATAGCTCCTAATTGATCATTTTCGACCGCTTGCATGCTTGCAGCCGGATCGACAGCCGATACTTCAATCGTATGGTCGTCCAATTGCTGAACTACCACATTGCAAGGAAGCATCAGTCCAATCTGCGGTTCTGCCTCCAAGGCTTTATGGGCAAAAGGCGGATTGCAAGCACCCAATATCCGGTAAGGACGAAAATCCACATCCAGTTTTTTCTTTAAAGTTGCCTGAACGTCAATTTCGGTTAGAATACCGAAGCCCTCGTTTTTGAGGGCTTCAGTTACGCTGTCGATTACTTCGTTAAAACCTCTTGTATGTAAGGTCTTTGAAAAAAAATAGCTCATATAATAAAATATATTTGTTTTAACTTTCGGTTGCAGATGCACAACATTTGTCTTTCATTTTATCACATTTGTCGTTGTCTTTGCACTTGTCTTTGCAAGAACTTTTGTCTTTACAACTACTCATGTCTTTACAAGTTCCGCTTGCCATTGCTGTACATTTCGGACAGCTACAGGAAGTGTTTGCACTTTCTTCATTGGTTTTTTCAACCATTTCCATTCCACATGAAGGACAATTACCGGGTTCAGCACTTTCCGAACCTTCACATCCCATTGGGCAAATATACATAACCGATGTGAGTGTATCGCTTACCGGAGCAACACTATCGACCATTTCGGTATTATCATTATCGCCATTGGTGTTTTCATTGTTTTCGTTTTGTTCGGTGTTTTCGTTGTTTTCATTATCGTCATTATCACCGCCACATGAATACATAGCCGTCATACCTCCAATGAGCAACAAGGCAATCATCCAACTTAAAATTGAATTTCTTTTCATTTTCTTTGTTTTTTGTTAATTAAAAAATCTTATCCGTTTCGTATAATTGCGCTCTAAGGTATTTATTTTCTTTCATTTCTGCATTATCTATTTAGTAATTAATGCAGATTATACTTTATTTTCTTCTAAACCAGGATTTCTTTTTCTTTATTTCTAATGTTTCAATTGAATATCCTGCATCTATAACGGCCTGCATAATTACTTCTTTTTGGCTTTCATCGGCTTCAACCACCAATAAATGATTCTTATCATTCAAATCGGTATGCCACGATTCGATACTCTCCAATTTTTCCATTGCACTGTTCACGCTTGCGACACAT
Source organism: Bacteroidota bacterium (assembly GCA_024276745.1). GTDB lineage: Bacteria > Bacteroidota > Bacteroidia > Chitinophagales > S012-47 > JAJRWN01. The sequence continues at coordinate 23,619 of JAJRWN010000037.1, read as the reverse complement.
CCTTCGCAATGCATATTGGTTTTAAATATTAGCTGTGTCATGATGATTAGTTTTTCGTAAAATTAAAAAGGATTTTTTTAAATCTGCTAATTGTATTTTAAGTGGTTTTAGCCATTAAGCGGTTATAAACGAACGCTGTTAACCAACCGGTTCCTCCAAACAATATAGCGGTAATAAATGAACCGGCAATTGCCTGACTTAAAGGTACGTGGTTTCGGATAATTGTTCCAATATCGAGACCGTGAAGCAATGCGTTGAACAGCCAAAGTGTGCCTGTATTGCCTGCAATAGCCATGAATACTACGCATGATAAATAAAAGGCCAAACCTGCAATGGCTGAAGCAAATGCAAATTTTACGGGATGTAAGAATGAGATATTCATAATATTATTTTTTTTATGAAACAATGGGCTTTCCTGATTGAATACTTCTTTTGAGCAACTGAGCATTAAAAGCAACAATGACTGTGCTTAAACTCATCAGTGCTGCACCTACAGCCGGTCCCATAACGATACCGGCAGAGTATAAAACACCGGCAGCCAATGGTATGGCAAAAGCATTGTATCCGGTTGCCCATACCAGGTTTTGGATCATTTTTTTATACGTGGCTTTTCCAAACATAATAAGATTGAGAATATCTTTCGGATTGGAATTGACCAGAATAATATCGGCTGTTTCGGCTGCAATATCGGTACCCGAACCTACGGCAATACCTACATCGGCCTGTGCAAGTGCCGGTGCATCGTTAACACCGTCTCCGGTCATGGCTACATAATGTCCCTTTTGTTGCAGGTCTTTCACAATGTTTACTTTCTCATGGGGCAATACTTCTGCATAATAACCATCTAGTTGCAGTTCATCGCTTACTGCTTTGGCAACAATTTTATTATCACCCGTAGCCATAAATACTTGTATTCCCTGCGATTTGAATTTTTTTATTGCTTCGGCTGATTCAGGTCTTACTTTATCGGCCAAAGCAATATATCCGGCCAATACTTCATCTACCAAAACAAAAACAATTGTTTCTGCTTTATCGAGCATGGCGTTATTCTGTAATTTAATCTTGTTTTCGCTTAAATATCCGGGACTGACCACTTTAATATTTTTTCCATCAATAACCGCTTCAACGCCTTTACCGGTAATGGCATTGAAAGCTTTGTTAGAAGGGATTTGGATATTCATATTTTTGGCTTTTTGCAAAATACCTACTGCAATCGGATGTTCTGAGTTTTGTTCAAGGCTTGCTGCCATGGATAATAATTTTTCGGTCGTAAAAGCCGGATCAAGAACCGTGATTCTGGTCACTCCAAAATCGCCCATAGTCAGTGTACCGGTTTTATCGAAAACAATGGCAGAGATTTTCCGTGCATTTTCAAAGGCTGTCCGGTTGCGGATTAACAATCCATTTTGTGCCGAGATAGCGGTTGAAATGGCTACTACCAAAGGTACGGCCAAGCCAAGAGCATGTGGGCACGAAATCACCATAACGGTAACCATCCGTTCCAAAGCATAGGTGAATCCGAAGCCTAAAATCAGCCAAACAGCCAGCGTAGCAAAGCCAACGGTAAGTGCAATATAAGTCAACCATTTGGCTGCCCGGTTGGCCAGGTGTTGTGTTTTCGACTTTGTTTTTTGAGCTTCCTGTACAAGTGTAATGACTTTATTCAAGTATGAATCTTCTCCGGTATGCTCAACTTTTACTTTGATAGAACCGTTGCCATTGATAGAACCACCGATTACTTTATCGTTATGTACTTTTAATACCGGTTTACTTTCACCTGTGAGCATACTTTCATTCAGATAGCTTTCTCCTTCCGTGATTATTCCGTCAGCAGGGACCTTTTCACCGGGTTTTATTAAAATCAAATTACCCTTTTTAAGTTCAGCCAGTGGAATGTCACTTACCTGGTCATCTTGAACCAAATGGGCTTCGGAAGGCATCATGCTAACCAATAGCTCCAATGCCCTGGAAGCACCCAATACGCTTTTCATTTCTATCCAGTGACCGATCAGCATGATATCGATTAGGGTAACAAGCTCCCAGAAAAACATTTTACCAAGCAGACCAAAAACCACAGCACTACTATAAACATAGGCTACACTGATGGCTACGGCAATCAATGTCATCATGCCCGGATTACGTTTTGAAACTTCATCGTAAAGCCCTTTCAAAAATGGCCAACCTCCATAGAAGAATGCAATACTCGAAAGCGCAAATATGATATAGTTTTGCCCGGCTATGCTTAGGCTGTAACCCAGAAATTGTTGAATTAAAGGAGATAATAATAAAACAGGAAAGGTAAGTGCCAGTGATATCCAAAAGCGTTTTTTAAAATCGGCAATCATCATCCGGTGATGATCTCCATGATTGTGATGATCTTTCATGTTATGATTTTGATGATTGTGTTTCATTGCTTCATGATTATGTTCGTGCTTCATGGTGCTTTGTTTTTAGAAATTAAAAATCGGGGTTCGAATTAATGCACTACGACAGGACCTTCTTCTCCTGTTCTGATGCGAAGAATCCGGAATACTTCGTAGGCGGCAATTACACCATCACCGGTCTCACCGGTATGTGCATGATCTTGAATTATTTTAAAAGCCTGTTCAAAATTTTCATCTGATACCAATAATTCAAGTTTTACCATCTTGCTGTGCAGGAAAGGAAATTTCAAACTAGGAAACCCTTTTTCAGGGTCGGAATAACGGCCCGTACCTTCACATTCGGTGATGGTAATACCATGAAACCCGGCTTTACCTAGTGCATCATAAACCTGAAATAATTTACCCGGTCTGATGAATGCTTTTATTTCTTTCATAATGGATTATTTTTTTTGTTATCAATTTTAATAGGATTGGGCTTTTCTTCTATTGAAGCAACGGCAACAGTAAATTTTCGAATAATAAGCCGGTTGCCCTGATCGAAGGTGATATAGCTCCAAATCCAGTTAAGTCCGACTATTAATTTATTTCTAAAACCACTAATGGAAACCAAATGAACCAAAGACCAAAGTAACCATGCCAGGAAGCCATTAGTTTTAATCCGGCCGATTTCGGCAACAGCTTTTTTTCTTCCGATGGTAGCCATTGTTCCTTTGTCGTTATAATGAAAAGGAAGGAAAGATTTACCCTGAAGTTGACGTTGAAAATTTTTACCCAAACAGCGGCCTTGCTGAATAGCAACCTGAGCAAGCATAGGATGACCATTTTTATACTGTGATGAAGCCATTGCAGCCAAATCGCCCAGTGCATAAATATTTTCAAAAGCTTCCACCCGGTTAAACAGATTTGTTTTTAGTCTTTGACCTTTGGTATATATTTCCTGATCGAAACCTTCAGGAGCCTGCCCTTTGACACCGGCTGCCCAAACCACACTTCGACTTGATATAGGATTTCCAGCATCTATAATTACTTTTTTACCATCGTAATCGAGTACTTTAGTGTTTAATAAAAGTATAACACCCATTTTGTCGAGTGCCCGGTAAGTACTTTCCGATGCTTTCTTCGACATGCTTGCCAATAACTCAGAACCGGCTTCGATGAGATATATCTTAACCAGGGAAGCATCCAGGTCAGGATAATCTTTAGGAACGATATATTTTCTGAATTCGGCCAATGCACCGGCTGTTTCCACCCCTGCAGGACCGCCTCCGATTATTACAAAATTGCTTAGTGCATCTCTTTCGTTCAAATCGCATGTAATCACCGCTTTTTCCAGATTTTGCAATATTAAACTTCTTATATCCAATGCTTCTTGCACGGTTTTCATACCCAAAGTATGTTGGGCAACAGCCTGCATTCCAAAATAATTATTGCAACTGCCCGTAGCAAGTACCAGATAATCGAAGTCTATTTCACCGATATCAGTAAGTACATTATGATTTACAGTGTCCACGGCAAGTACATTGGCCATTCTGAAAAAGAAATTTTTATACCCATTAAATTCTTTGCGCAAGGGAAATGAAATATTATCAGGTTCAATGCCACAGGTAGCAACTTGATACAGCAATGGTTGAAACATGTGAAAATTATTGCGGTCAATAAGTACAATCTGAAAAGCCTTGTTCTTTAATTGTTTGATAAATGACATCCCGGCAAACCCGCCCCCCACAACCACTACCCTGGGAAGGCTAGTTTCCGGAATGCATATTTTTTCTCCTGTAAAACAATATTTCATACTGTAAATGATTTGCCCGGATTCAATCCGTTATGGGCTAATTGTCATTAGATTTTATCAGAACTGCTTCATCAATCTGCCCCTGGATAATGGGGTAAAAACCATAGTTTGCTACAGGAATTTCAAATTCCTGTAAATCAATCTGAGGGTAAAGCGAAAGCAAACAACTTACTTCACCTTGCTCGGTGAGGTGAAGTAAGCGTCCGTTAAAATGAATCGGATGTTGTGTTTGTCCTAAATCAAGAATACCTCTTACTTCAAATTCAAGCAAAGGATGGCTTTTGGTATTGATATAATCCAAGCCCAATTTACCCTCGAAAGAAAGAGGTCTGTCAGCTAAGAGGTTCAATAAAGAATCTACATCATGATCCGGACTGTAAAACGAACTGAGTTGTACATTGATCGTTAACTCGGCCGTTTCATAATTTAAATAAATGATTGCTTTTTGAGTATACATGTGGAAAGGCTTACCAAGATAAAGTCCGGTAAATCCGATTTTTGAATTACGGGTGCGATACAATTCCTGGGCAGAAGCATGTACTTCTCCGAGCAGCATAAAAGCCAAAAGTCCAATCGTGTATATCAATTTTTTCATCATAAATTATTAAGGATGTAAAGGTTTATGAGCAACATGAATAGAATCCATCATATCATGATCGCTTTGATGATGCCCGTTCGGATGGTTTGAATGATCATGTCCTCCACCATTACCGTTGTTGCCATTATGATGCATTCCACCATGATTATCATGATGATGATCATCAAAAACATAGTTATGTGAATACATATCGTGATATACGGTAAAGAGTGAATCACAAACATGGTACATGCTGTCCAGATGACTGGTAAAGAGTGAATCACAATTTAATTGCTGATCATGACAATCCTGCAATGAATCGTTATAAGCTTTTGTTTTCAGCCGCCATTCGGTTAATTGTTCGGCCGCAAGCTGGTCACTCGAAGAAATTTCTTTTTTTTTGCATCCTGTAATTGCAATTAATGCAAGTACAGCAATAATCATTGAACTTTTAATCATTTTAATACTTTTAGGTTTAATAAATGGTGGGATTCCCGGACAGGATTTCGCACAATCCTGGTGAGGAGATGTTGCAAAACAATGAGTACGATAATTCCTGATCCGGGTCCCATTTCAATAATCACCAAATTAACTTTCTTTTAATTTCATATTCATTCCACATTCGGGACATTGCCCTTCGTGATCGGCTGTTTGATCGGGATGCATGGGGCAGTAATAAACTTTACCACTTTCATTACTGCTGTGCATGGTAGAATCCATATCCATGTTGTCCATATCCATGTTGTCCATGTTATCCATATCATGATGGTCCATGTCTCCATGGTCATGATCTTCTCCGTTCATGTGTTCATGTTGTTCGGTTTCGTTACTTTTTTCCGATGATCCACCACAGGAACTCAGGAAAAATGCACTACCGATAAAAGCTCCGGCAAGTGTCCAGATAAAAATTGATTTTTTCATTTTTTAAAAAATTTAATGATTAATAATAATTGATGTTTCAGGCTTTTGCCATTGGTTTAATAAATGTTTATTGAATTAGCGAATAACAAATACTTCAAAAAATGTTATCAGCAACATTATAGCTGTTGCCAGCAAAGCCCAAAAAGGGATTTTTCTTTTTTTATTGTTTTTAGTATCTGATAATTCCCTGCAACAATCTTTCATCTTGTTTTATTTATCCTTCCGCTCATACTGACAGCATCCGGGTAGTTTTTTATAATCTTTATCATCTGATTTATAATACTGTGTATCATAACCGGCCTTGGCAATGGCAAGGTTAATTAGATCGAGTGAAGTTTTGGATTCATAATAACTGACTTGCATCACTTTGCTGTCAACATTCCAATGTGCTTCTTTCACTCCTTCAATTCCGTTTGCAGCACCTTCAATTCTTCCCTGGCAGGCGCTGCAATTGCCCGACACGGTGAAGGTACTTGTGATCAGTGAAGGATCTGAAACGGTTGATACCGGATTGGCCTGGCTAAATGCAATCATTCCGCTGAGCATGAATAAACTGCCAAATACAATTTGCTTTACTTTTTTCATATTAAGATTTTTATCGAGTTAACTAAATTGTCTTCCATAGGGATGACGTACCTATTTATATTTTTTTACTTTTTCATATACTGCTTACATATCCATGTCCATGCCTGCCATACCGGTTTTTGTTTCACCGCCTTCGGGGTTCATCATGCTTTTTTTACCGGCCAGCTGGGCAGCAGCATCAATTTTAAATTCACCGCGTGATACTACTTCTTCACCGGCCGTCAATCCATCTATTATGATATAAAAATCGCCTGCATCAGGGCCGAGGGTAAGCTCACGCAATTCAAAAGTTGGTCTTTCCATATCGGGTTTATACACATAAACTATCGATCGTTTTCCGGTCCAGAGTACGGCACTTTTAGGAATAATAATTTGTGCAGCATCGAAAGGAAGTTTTGCCGTGATAATACCATCGACAAACATATCGGGTTTTAATAAATAGCCGGGATTATTTAATTCGGCTCTTACATAAGCCACCCGATTCATCGGATCGAGTACGGGATCGATGAAAGTTACTTTAGCGGTAAAATCTTTACCGGGTATTGATCGATTGGTAAACATTACTTTATCACCCAATTTTATCCAGGGTAAATCAGACTCGTAAGCTTCGAACATAACCCAAACATGGCGGAGGTCTTCAACCGTATAAAGCGGCATTCCCTCATGTACATAGTCGCCTACTGACACCAAGCGATCGGTTATCACCCCATTAAAATCAGATTTAATATCAAATTCATCTTTTACCTTACCGGATTTTTCTATGGCTTCAATCTGGCTATCTCTCAGTTTCCAAAGTCTCAGTTTATTTCGGGCTGCTTCAAGTAATGCAGGATTGGTTTTGGCATATTTCAGCGCTTCGAAGAGTTCTTCCTGGGCGGTAATCAGTTCAGGACTATATATTCTCAATAGTTTTTGACCTTTGTGTACTGCTTCGCCCGTAAAGCTCACATAGAGTTGCTCTATACGTCCGGGTATATGAGCATTTTGAGAAGATATCAGCCTTTCATCGGCTTTTATTTTTCCATTGAGATAAAGGGTTCTTTCCGGAGTTGTTTTTTCTGCCGTATAGGTTTCCACTTCTGCCAGTTTCATGGCTTCTTCCGACATTTGAAATACATTATCACCCATATCCATATCGGTACTATTCTCTGCCGGAATCAAATGCATGCCACAGATCGGGCAATTACCCGGATGGTCTTGTCTGATTTGAGGATGCATGGAGCATGTATATACTTCGGCTTTATTTTCCGATTGTTCTGTATCGGAAGCATTATCAGCACTATTCGTATTTCCACTTCCTCCAAAAAATATCCAACCGAGCAGCAGGCCCAATAACAATGGTATAAACCATTTGATCATTTTTCGTGGATTCAATTTTTTTATTTTAATTTTCATCTTCAATGTTTTTTTACTCATTAATGTTGAATCAAATATTTCAAATTGGCTACGGCTGTATTTTGGTCAGTAGTAGCTTTTGCAAGTTGCAATTCATAGTTTAGCAGCATTCTGTCCATCCGGAGTACTTCTTCAAAATCAGAACCGGCAGAGCTGTAAGCCGAAATTAAAATACTTAAGGCTTGTTTAGCAATTACCAATTGATCCCGGTATAAGGAAATGCGTCTTTCAGCATCTTGCAAATCCCGCTCGGCCGTTTCGAGTTCGGTGTCTAATCGATTTTGAATTTCTACCTTTTGTTGTACTACCGATTGTTGCATCAATACCGTTTCCTGTTGCATAGCCCGGTATTTATTCCGGTATATAGGTAGTGTAAATCCAATTTTAGGCAAAAAGGCATCCCGTCCGTTACCGGCAGGATTTAAATCAGTTCTTTGCCCCACATTGATATAGTCGATGCCCAGGTTGATGGATGGATAGCCGGCTTTAATAGCTGCTTCATGCTGATATCCCCATGCTTTTTCTTGTTCACCCAAAGCTTTAAGTCTAGGATTGGCATTCCGGATTGAATCGCGTGCAGCTTCTTTATCGAGCAGCCATGATGCAGAAGTTAATGTATCGGGCCACAGCAATATGAGTGAACTGTCGTTGAGTTTTTCCTTAAAAGCAGCTTCCAGGGGTTTGCGGGTATCTTCAAAAAAAGCAAGCCTTTCATTCAGTTTATTGATTTCCAAATCAGCACGCAATACATCAACCATAGGCGCTTTACCCGATTCAAATTTAATTCTTGCCAAATCCTGCATAGAACGGACCAGTACAATATTCTCATCGGTGGTTCTGATTGATTCTTCGAGGTAGAAAAGTTGATAGTACAGCTTTTTCACATCAAAATACAGCTTATTCCGGGCATCAATAAAAGCTTCGTACTTTGCTTTAGCCATATATGCAGCAGCTTGTTCACGAGCTTTCAATTCGCCAAACCAGGGAAACATCTGGCTGGCCGATATTCTAAATTCCTGAGGGCCTATTCTGGTTTCAACAGGACTCAGAAAATAGCCAAAAGCCATTACCGGATCAGGCAGACTTTTTGCCTGAGGTACTTTTTCCAAAGCCGCCATATAATCGCTAAACAAAGCTTTCAAGCCTGCATTGTGTTGACCGGCCTGAATCAGATAGTCATCAAGACTTTGAGCCGTTATGCTTGCACCGCTTATCAGTAGCGCAAGACTTATCATCCATTTTATCATTAGTTGCTTCATATTTTACCTCCCAATCTTTTTTAGTTTGCTTTCTTTCCACATGCTATACAGCACCGGAACCACAAACATGGTAATCACCTGAATAAGCATTCCGCCAAAACTAGGAATAGCCATAGGCACCATAATATCTGAACCTTTTCCGGTTGATGACAGCACCGGCAATAAAGCGATAATGGCAACCGCTGCCGTCATCATGGCCGGCCTCACCCTTTTGCTGCCTGCATGCAAAATAGCTGCACGAATACCTTTTACCGTTGTTGGTTTTTCTTCTTCAAATACTTGTTTTATGTAGGTCCCCATGATGACACCGTCATCGGTTGCTATTCCGAATAATGCGATAAAACCTACCCACACGGCTACACTTAAATTAATGGTATGCATTTGAAACAAATCGCGCATATTCTGACCGGCAACACTAAAGTCCATAAACCAGGGTTGGCTATAGAGCCATATCATAATAAAACCACCCGAAAAGGCTACAAATATGCCGGTAAATACCATGCTGGTCGGTGGCATTTGTCCAAACTGGAAATACAATATCAAGAAAATCAATAAAAGAGAAAGCGGTACTACTACAGCCAATCGCTTGGTAGCGCGTATTTGACTTTCATAATTTCCGGCAAACTTATAACTAACCCCCGCAGGTACTATAAATTCACCTTTATCAATTTTCTCTTGAATAATTTTTTGAGCACTTTCAACTACATCCACTTCGGCATAATTGGGTTTTTTATCAAAAATTACATAACTATCCAAAAAGGTATTTTCACTCTTGATAATTTGCGGACCACGCACATATTCAATATCGGCCAGTTCGGTTAGTGGTACTTGAGGACCGGCAGGTGTTGGTATCAGGATATTTTTGATATCATCCGGATTATCACGAAATTCCCTGGCATAGCGTACTCTTACCGGATAGCGTTCGCGTCCTTCAACGGTTGTTGTGAGATTCACGCCACCTACGGCAACCGATATATAATCCTGCATATCTTTTACAGTAAGACCATATCGAGCCATTTTTTTTCTATCCAGGCGCATTTCAAGGTAGGGTTTGCCGACTACCCGGTCGGCAAATACTGACGAAGGTTCAATACCGGGTACTTCTTTCAGTATTTTTTCTAATTCATAACCGGTTTTCTCTATCGTTTCCAAATCGGGACCAAATACTTTGATACCTACCGGAGCACGCATCCCCGTACTAATCATGATTAAGCGGGTTTGAATAGGCTGCAATCTTGGAGCAGATGTCATACCGGGAATCTTGGCTTTGCTTACTATTTCATCCCAGATATCATCTGCCGAGTGAATCTCCGGACGCCAGTTTCTGAAATATTTTCCACGACTGTCTTTTATCAATTGGCCGGATGAATCACGTACAAAATTTCCATCATGATCTGTTTTAAAGCGTTCTCTTTCACCATCTTCATTGATTTTATATTCCGGTTTGTAGAGAATCGTATTTTCAAACATTGAAATAGGTGCCGGGTCGAGAGCAGTGCTTGCTCGTCCCCATTTACCGACTACTGATTCTACCTCCGGAATAGATGCTACCGCTTTATCGAGCATACGGATTACTTCGGTATTTTCTTCTACCCCGCTATGCGGCATGGTGGTAGGCATCAATAGAAAACTTCCTTCATCAAGGGATGGCATAAATTCTTTACCTACCCCGGGAAAAGCTGCTGTTAATTTTTGCCAGCCTTTGGTATCCCGCAGATTTAATCCTACTTTTTGTGTTGTATTCGGAATAAATCCAAATATACTGTTGATGCCTTTCCACGATACCAATCCAAACAAAATAATGAATAAGGGTAAGGACAGAAATTTCCATTTATTTTCAAGTGCCCATGCCAGTAGTTTCGGATAAAAATGCACGATGGTCATCAGAAAGCCCAAAATGGTAAGTATCATCAGGGCAACAAATACAAAATTGATTAATATGCTATTTGCAGCACCAAGTGGCAGCCATTCTTTTGTCAGGAAATAGAGTACCGTTGCAAGAATAATTAAAGTAGTAACAATGGATTGTCTTTTTTTAAATCTTTCAGGCCATTTTTCATAGGTAAGATTTACGACTGCCAACAAGAGCAAGGGTATTGCCAGAAAAGAGCCTTTAAATACCCCTAAGGCAATACCGAATACCATAAGCGATATATTCCATATCCGTTTGCTTCTTTTCGTATCAAACTTGATAGAAAGCAGGGTATGAGCAAAAGCCGGAATAACCACCAATCCGATGACCAAAGCGGAAAGCATGGCAAATGTTTTGGTAAAAGCCAATGGTTTAAATAATTTGCCTTCGGAAGCCTGCATGGCAAAAACAGGCAGGAAACTTACAATGGTAGTCGATAGTGCCGTAATAATGGCTGAGCCCACTTCTACGGCCGCCCGGTAAACCACTTCGAGTAATTCTCGTCCTTTTTTACCTTTATTTTCCGGCATCTCAACATGCCGGATGATATTCTCAGTAAATACAATCCCTACATCCACCATTACCCCGATCGCAATAGCGATACCTGATAATGCCACTACATTCGCATCAACGCCAAAATAGCGCATGGCAATGAAAGCCATCAACACAGCAACAGGAAGGATACTCGATATTAAAATAGATGCTCTCATATTCATCAGCAGCACGATAACCACTAGAATACTAATCAGAATTTCGTGGGTTAAAGCACTTTCGAGCGTTCCCAGTGTTTCCATAATGAGGCCTTCCCTATCGTAGAAAGGCACAATGGTAACCTTCGAAATGGTACCGTCAGGCAATACTTTGCTTGGCATTCCCGGTTCAATTTCTTTAATTTTCTTTTTAACATTTTCGATCGTAGCCATAGGGTTGGCTCCATAGCGCGCCACCACAACAGCACCAACTGCTTCGGATCCTCCTTTATCCAATCCGCCCCTACGGGTAGCAGGGCCAAACTTTACATGAGCCACGTCTTTAATCCGGATGGGTACATTATCGTTTACGGCTACTACAGATTCTTCCAGATCACTGAGATTTTTTATATATCCCAAACCGCGAACCAAATATTCGGCACGGTTGAATTCAATGGTTTGCGCGCCAATGTCCAGATTGCTTTCTTTTACGGCATTCATAATTTGAGCAATACTCACATGATTACTCTTCATGGCATTGGGATCAATATCAACTTGATATTCTTTAACAAAACCACCTACAGGAGCTACTTCCGAAACACCGTCAACAGCCGTAAGCGCATAGCCTACATAAAAATCTTGAATAGAACGGAGTTCTTCCGGATCCCATCCACCGGTTGGATTTCCATCTTTATCGCGGCCTTCAAGGGTGTACCAATAAACCTGGCCGAGTGCCGTAGCATCAGGACCTAAGGCAGCCTGAACTCCAGGTGGCAATGTTCCGTCAGGCAGGGAATTTAATTTTTCCAATATCCGCGTTCTCGACCAGTAAAAGTCTATATCATCGTTGAAAATGATATAAATACTGGATAGCCCGAAAATGGATGAACTACGGATTGTTTTAACACCCGGCAGTCCTAATAATGCGGTAGTTAAAGGATAGGTAATCTGATCTTCAATATCCTGAGGACTTCTACCCATCCATTCTGTGTAAACAATCTGTTGATTTTCACCAATGTCAGGAATAGCATCTACAGGTACCGGATTGCGAGGCAACCAGGAGCTTTTCCAGTTAAAGGGTGCGGTTGATATTCCCCAACCGATAAAACCGAACAGGACTAATACGGTTACCAGTTTGTTTTCTAAAAAATAACGAATGATTTTACTAAGCATGTTTGTTTTTTTCTCTTTACAGTGAATTGATGTAATAAACATCGTTTCCACGAGTTATGACAGTTGTCAACACTCCGGAAATACAAAACTGAAGAGAAACACTAAAACAAGAAAGATTGATATTGCACCTTAAGATCGGTGCCGGAACGGGGTGGTGGTATATTTACCGCCATAAGTGGTTTTTGATTTGTGAAATCAGTAGGGCCAAAAACCGGAATACCTGCCGATACTAATATTTGTAATAGCGAAGCCATAAAAATATTAGGACTGGCAGGGGTATAATCATTTTTAATTTTAAGATAGCTGAATTGGGTTTCACAGCATCCTTTATGACCTTTATTATGCTGCCTGGTTTCCTGGTTCATTATACAATGATTCCCATCTTCATTGCATCGGGGAACATCTGATTCACAACATGCATTTGGAGCTGCAAGAATACCAATAGAAACGACTTTATGGGTTCTACCACATAAATGCTTGCTTAATGGCAATCCAAGCGTGGAAAGCCAAAAAACGGTAAGTAACGATATGGGTAAAATCTTTTTCAACGGCAGCAAAATTACAGTAATTTATTGATAATACAAGTGATTAACATTCCTTAACCGACTATAAGTTCCTATGCTTTAATAAAATATTATTAGCTTGAAGCTTTTATTCAATAAGTTTATTTCATTCAAGCTTAAAGCCGATGTACGCAATTAAAAATCAAAGTTATTTTCAAGCTACTGATTTAAACCTAAGTGGATAAATGCACTCTATGATACATTATTCATCCGGATTAATAAATATTATACCATGAGAAAATGGGAACTACTAGCTATCGCTGCTTTTTCTTTTCTGTTCTTTACCTGTAAAAAGCAAAATATTATTATCCCTGGGGATGGACTGAATGATTGGTCATTTGCAACCCATTCGGGTGATGCTTCTCCTGATTATGCTACGGTTTTTAAGCAATCAGAAGTAGGTCGTCTTGATATCGTCATCTCGCCTGACGACTGGACTACTATGCAAAATGATCTTGCCTCATTATTCGGACCGGGTCCCGGATTCTCCTCCAATAATCCGGTATATGTGCCTTGTCAGGTATTTTTTAAGGGATTGCAATGGTATGATGTAGGTATTCGATATAAAGGTAATTCAAGTCTCAGAACTTCTTATCAAAATGGAAATGGAAAATTACCATTCCGACTTGAATTTGATCATTTTGAAGACAATGAACCGGCCATTTTCAATCAACGGTTTTATGGTTTTAAAGAATTATCGATGGGGAATAACTTTACTGACAACTCTCTGATTCATGAAAAAGTGGCCACCGATACTTATGCTGATTTTGGTGTGCCGGTATCCAAATCAGCATTCTACCGAGTGTATATCGATTATGGTGACGGACCGGTTTATTTTGGCCTATATACCATGGTGGAAATAGTTTTCGATACCATGCTCGATCGTGTTTTCGGAAGTCATTCAGGCAATTGCTATAAACCCGATCAAGATGGTGCTCATCTGAATGATCCGGCAACGGTGACAAGCACATATTTCCCCAATAAAACTAATGATTTAGCATCCCTAGATGATATTACATCCCTGGTGACAACAATTATCTCGGATACCCGGAATACCGACCCTGCTCTTTGGAGAAGCGAACTTGAAAATATTTTTGATGTAAATGGATTTCTCAAATGGCTGGCCGCAAACACCACTATGCAAAATTGGGATACCTATGGCATGATGACTCATAACTATTATCTATACCATAATCCGGCAAACAATAAATTAACATGGATTCCATGGGATAATAACGAGACTTTTTCTGATGGACATCCTAACGGACCCGGTGGTGGTGGCGTATTGGCATTCGATTTCAGCAATATGCAGAATAATCAACCGGGAGCCAATGGAGCCGATACATGGCCACTCATCCGGTATTTATATGACGACCCTGTTTATCGAGATGTTTATGATAATTATATCGATGAATTTATAAACACCGCTTTCGATCCGGCTACAATGATTACCCGTTTCACCGATGCACACAATCTGATTGAACCTTACGTAACAGGAGCAGATGGAGAAATAAGTGGTTATACCTTTTTAAACAATCCTTCCGATTTCACCAATTCACTTTCGGAACTGATTACCTTTGTGAATGATCGATTTACGGAAGCAAAAATCTATCTACCCTAATTTATTTTATTAAATTCAATCCATCTGATAAAATCCTGTTTGTCCAGGCATTTTTTGACTGTTTCTGATGGATATATTCCGAAACACGCGATAAGAAATCAGGTAATGCTCCCCGTGATATTATTAATTCGTAAATCTCAAGAACCAAAAGAAAATCATTTGGAAAATCATGCGTTAATTCATTAAAAATATTTTCAACAGCCTTTAGATTTAAGGATTCTTCTCTGATTTGTCTGATTTGATTGTAAAGCTGATGCAAGCGAAATTGAGCTGCTGTATAGCTTGGTTTTGGAGTAGATTCGGCAGGGACATCATAAATCAACTGGAAACCTTCAGGATCTGCCGGACCGGAGAATACCGATACTATTGATTCGCCTATGGCAAGGTCAAAAACACCCCAACCGGGTTTGAATAACTCCCGGTTTCGAAATGTCACTGTACAATCATCAAAGGTCAACAACATAGGTCTGCCCTTTTGATTGAGGAGTATCTTACGCAAGATTCCATTGAGCACAACACCACTTTCGTATTCCAAACGTACCGGATGGCCGATTGCAGAAGCATCCGGTAATGTTGAATGATTCTTAATCTTTCCTACTGGTGATCCATATCCATGAGCATGAAATTCCTTTCCATGACCGGGCAACATTTTATTATTTTCGCTCAACATCACCGGCCCTTTACAATGCAAATAGGCTACTTCGTTCCGGTCATCTGTCAGGAATTCATCCAATTGACCCGACACTTGCAGGCCACTACTAAACACCATACTAGCCACTGCTTTGGAATCCAAGGCTTTTTGCAATCCGTCAATCCCTCCGGTACGGAAAGCCATGGTATAGGCAAATGAATCCAAAACCCGGGTTAAATGCTTAAAATCGGGTGTAACGAATAGTTGCGGTTGTTGGGTTGTAATATCAAAAACCTGATCAGCAGCAGCCAAAGTGTATGGTAATTTTTTTACATCATCCTTCAGGCAATTAATACTTTCGCCAATAGATGAAAGCAAGCCGGCTCCATAAATCTTAGGATTTTTCAATGAGCCAATCAAACCATATTCTACCGTCCACCAATGTAAATTTCGTAAACGGGCCATTTCCGACATCGGTCCCATGGTGGACTGAATTTCTTCAAGCTTTTTTTCTGCTTCCAGAATTTGAATTCTTTTACTTTCCCGGTTTTCCTTTACAATAGACAAGTGGCGAATAGCTTCATATAATGCATAATCTCTTGCCGAGGAAATGGCTTTTGAACCAATATCGCCAAATAATTGGAGATAGGCTGCATAGTCGGCATCGGCAATGATAGGAGCATGCCCGGCTGCTTCGTGCAAGATATCAGGAGCAGGTGTATAATCAATATGCTTTGATTGGCGGATATCGGCTGCAATAACCAAAACCTGATAAGCCTGAAATTCCATAAATGCACCGGGAGGAATAAATCCATCGACACAAACTGCTGCCCAGCCAATTTGTCTCAGTATCTCATTCATTTCTGTTATGCGTGGAATCCGTTCAGTGTCGATGCCTGTTTTTCCCAAACCTTCGATATATGACTCATGTGCATGATTACTCAGAAAAGCCTTGTTTAGCCGCATTACATAGCGCCATACGGCATGATCGATAGGTGTATAAAGTTCATAGTGTTGATCTACTATGAAACCCTGTAAATGTTTTGGAATACGATCAAAAACCTCAGTAGTCATTCATCTGTTTTTTCAAAGTGTGCCTCTTCGGGCTTGTTCTGCTTCAATCGACTCAAACAAGGCTTTGAAATTACCTTTGCCAAACGATTGAGCTCCTTTTCGTTGAATAATTTCAAAAAACATGGTTGGCCGGTCTTCTACCGGTTTGGTGAATATTTGTAGCAAATACCCCTCATCATCACGATCAACCATAATACCCAGGGATTTTAATATTTCCATATTTTCATCTATTTCACCAACTCTGTCGCCAACCGTATCGTAGTAAGAACCCGGTACAAATAAAAATTCAACGCCACGGTTTCTCATAGCCGATACGGTTTCAATGATATTATTTGTAGCCACAGCGATGTGCTGACAGCCGGCCCCTCCGTAAAAATCCAAATATTCTTCAATCTGTGATTTTTTTAAGCCTTTTGCCGGTTCGTTGATTGGAAATTTTACCCTGCCGTTGCCATTGGTCATTACCTTACTCATCAGAGCAGTATATTGCGTTGATATGTCTTTATCATCAAAAGTTATCAAATTGGCAAAACCCATTGTTTTGTGATAAAATTCTGCCCATATATTCATTTCGCCCCAACCTACATTGCCTACCATGTGATCGATATAGCGAAGGCCTACGGGATTTGGGTTATAGTCTGATTTCCATGTTTGAAAACCGGGTAAGAAAATACCCTGATAATCTTTCCGTTCTATAAATACATGAACAGTATCGCCATAGGTGTGAATACCCGAACGGACAACTTGCCCAAATTCATCTTTCTCTACCGTAGGTTTCATAAAAGATTTTGCTCCCCGGCCGGTAGTTTCCTGCCAAGCTTTGGCGGCATTGTCAACCCAAAGGGCAATCACTTTTACGCCATCACCATGTTTTTTTATATGCTCGGCAATCGGGCTATCCGGGTGCATTGGGGTAGTAAGCACTAAGCGGATTTTGTCTTGTGCCAACACATAAGAAGTGCGGTCTTTTATGCCTGTTTCTAATCCGGCATAGGCCAGCGACTGAAAGCCAAAGGCCGTTTTATAAAAATGAGCCGCTTGCTTGGCATTGCCCACGTACAGCTCAACATAGTCGGTGCCGTTGATGGGCAAAAAATCTTTTGCATCGGGAAAAATCTTTTCAAGTGTATAATCAAAATTCTTTGCTTGTTTCAGATTCGACATGATTTTTAGTGTTTTTCGTTATCGTTCAACCACGAACGGTAATACTCTTTTTCTTCAATAGATAATGCTTCCTTAGTAATCATCATAGGCCGGAATGGGTCAACCATCACAGCCAGTTCTTCGGTAGCTTTCTCACCAATGCTTCGCTCAATACTTCCGGGGTGCGGGCCGTGAGGAATACCTCCGGGATGCAGCGTTATCTGACCTTTTTTGATATTGTTCCTGCTCATAAAATCACCATCTACATAATACAGAATTTCATCTGAGTCAATATTGCTATGATGATAGGGTGCAGGAATTGATTGTGGATGATAATCGTAAAGTCTCGGTACAAATGAACAGACCACAAAATTGTGTCCTTCGAACTGTTGATGAACAGGTGGTGGTTGATGAACGCGACCGGTAATCGGTTCGAAATCGTGAATTGAGATAGCCCAGGGATAGTGATATCCGTCCCAGCCCACTGCATCAAAAGGATGACTGGCATACACATAAGGATACATCATACCTTGTTTTTTGATATTAACCAAAAACTCACCTTCTTCCTCATGGGTTTCCAAATCTTGTGGAGTCCGGTAGTCGCGTTCGCAAAAGGGTGAATGCTCTAACAATTGTCCAAACTCGTTGCGATATTTTTTCGGAGTAAAAATAGGACTGAACGATTCGATATAGAACAAGCGGTTGTCTGTGGAATCAAAATCCAATTGATAAATGACCCCGCGAGGAATAAGTAAATAATCGCCATATCCGAAAGAAATATTACCGAACATGGTTTTGAGCTTACCCGAACCACGATGCACAAAGAGTAGCTCATCGGCATCGGCATTTTTGTAAAAATAATTTTCCATGCTTTGTTGTGGAGCAGCCAGACCAATATGCAAATCATTGTTCACCAGCAAGGTTTTTCGGGCAGTGAGATAATCCGTTTCCGGTTTCATATCAAAACCCTGAAAACTTAGGGCTTTCAGGTTTTTATTCATCGCAATTTCGGGGGCTACCGGATAGGCCTTACCGGTAGTTTTAACACGGGTTGGTGGAAAGAGATGATAAACCAGAGAAGACATTCCTGAAAATCCCTGTGTACCGAAGAGCTCTTCCTGATAAAGATTGCCTTTGGCATTTCTAAAAGTTGTATGCCGCTTGTGCGGGATACGGCCTGATTGTCGGTAGATAGGCATAGTTCAAATTTTTCTAACTGTACGCTTTTTTTCGGGCTTGAGAAGCTTCAAAGTTAGTTTTTTATTATAAAAAACAAAAAGCCATTACAGCCATATTAAGGCGTTTTCTGCTCAATCAGTTCCATTAATCTTTAACACGCTTTAAGTCCGTTTTAAGTTGCAAAGTTGCTCATTATACCTTCGATATGCCTTTCTTTAATTATCATTTCTGAGATTACGATATGCTTTTAAATCAACATCAGCTTAACTTCATAGAAAAGGAAAGAAAAAGAGCATTGGTGATAAAGCAGTTATCAGAATAATTGGCATCACATCCCTACGACCTGACCATCAAGAGGAAGACTATACCAAACGGAGATATGCAAATAGTTGAAAATGGTGGGAACGATGTCAACAACAGCAGGCTCCGGAAGTATTTCGCCAGGAATGATATGCTTACCGTTAAAAATCATCCAGACATATCGAACCACATCCACATCATCTTTGCCGCCATGTCCGCTCATGGTGCCTCCATGATCGGTCACCGAAACAATCAGCCAGTCTTCGGAATATTTTGCTTCTCGTTGATGTACCGCATCAATCAGCTCTCCGGCAAAACGGTCTGATTGCTCTACTTTGGCAATATACTCCGGTACCGATGGATCGAAACCCTTCAAATGTCCGATATGATCCACTTCACCCAAATGCACAAAAACCACATCAGGATTGCAATCTTCAATATATCTTAGCGCAGCATGGGTCACTTGTTCATCATCCTTCACTCCTACCCTTACACCAGCTCCGGTAAGCAGTTGATTATTGAGGGCAATATAATGTACAAACGAGCCGAAATTGATGCAACCCCAAAGATTAGAAAGTGTCTCGGTGAACGGAGGATATTGATCGTAATGTTTATTATCGAAAGTATTAAAGGTAACGCCATGTTTGGCCGGCCAAACCCCGCAGAGGATATCGGACCAACCCGGAGCGCTCCAGGTATAAGACCCTCGATCAACGTGATAATGATAAGCCCCGGTAGCTGCCAGTGCATCCAAATTAGGAGTATTGGCTTGAAGTAATGCATCCGATCGGCAACCGTCAATGCCTATTATCAGCACTTTCCGTATCGTATCCTGTGTGCCCACGAAGCGACTATCACAAGTAATACAATCAATGGGGTCCCTGCTGCATGAAGCCAGCAAAAGGCCAAGCAGTAACAAAAAAAAAGTAGATGATAAAGGTTTTTTCATAAAAGATGATAAAGCTATAAATGTCGTGAAATTATTTAAGATGTTTATGCTGCGATGCATATATGGCGCAGGCAATACTTCCGGCTATGGCAGCATTCAGCGATTCGGCTTTTCCGGAAGAAGGAATAGTTAATTGCCCGGCTGAGCTCTTCAAAACTGCTTCTGAAACACCATGTGCTTCGTTGCCTACAATGAGAATACATTCTTCAGGAATAGAAAAACTAAATAAATCATCTCCTTCGAGCATCAGACTATAAACCGGTAATTGTTGCTTTTTGAGCCAGGCCGCCAGGTCGATATAATGCACCATTACTTTGCCTAATGATCCCATAGATGCCCGGACAACTTTCGGATTATAAACGTCCACGCAATCTTTTGAACAAAAGATGTGATGAATGCCAAACCAATCGGCTGTTCTTATCAGTGTACCGAGATTACCGGGATCGCGCACAGCATCAAGGGCAAGATTTAGGCCCGATACATTTTCAGGCAAGTCAAAATCAGGCATTTTAAAAATAGCCAGTACTTCTTGTGCATCATCCATCCCGCTAATTTGCTGCATCACTTTTTCCGGCACAATCGACAATCTGTCTTTTGCAAAACCGGCAGGAAGGGTCCACTCAGGTGTAGCATAAATGCTATGAAGCTGAAGAGAGCTGTTTAAAAGGTCGCTAATTGAACGTTTTCCTTCTGCTATAAATAATCTATTTTGCTCCCGGTATTTTTTTTGCCGAAGTTTGCGGATATATTTAATTTGAGCAGCCGAAAGCATGCAGCAAAATAAAGCAAATTCTTTCATCCTTCTTGCGCTGATAGCCATTATAAGTGGTTGCAGCATTACCAGGCATTTGAAAACAGGCGAACATTTGCTTACCGCTAATCATATTATTTGGGTATCGGACAAACCTGAGGATACCCGCAATCTACAAAGTGATTTACTTGAACTTTCCCGTCAGCATTTAAACGAGAAAACCCTGAATCTGGTAAGAGCACGATTGCGCATTTACAATGCAACACGCGATACTTCAAAACGCATTAAAAGATGGATTAATAAAAAAGCAGGTGAAGCTCCTGTTATCTTCGACTCTCTGTATGCCGAGCAAAGCAAAGAGGCTATGAAAAAATATCTTTATTATAAAGGATATTTTAATGCAAACGTAGCATATCAGGTTCAATATAGCGGCAAAAAGGTAATGCTTGATTTTCTGATTAACCCCGGTAAGCTAACCTATATCGATACCGTTATTTACGAAATGCCTAATTGGCATATTCACGAAATTGTTCATTATGATTTTGAAGACCGTGTACTAAAATATGGCAAACCCTACGATATTGATTATTTGCTGAATGAAAGGAAAAGAATAGAAGCTTTGATGAAGGATCATGGTTATCTGAACTTCAAAAAACAATATGTTTATTTTGAACTAGATACCCTGAAAGACAATGGAAAACTGGATGTTTATGTAAAAATCAGAGCGCCCGAGAACGATTCTGTTCACCGGATTTATCATATCGACAGCATCATTATATATCCTGATATCCGGCCCGGTATCGAAACCGCAAAACCCAATCATTATCTGGAATATAATGGATATTATTTTTCCGGAGATTCATTGGCATTTAATCCTAAGCCGGTCATTAACAGTATTTTTGCAGAAAAAGGCAGCCTGTTTTCACAGCAACAATATCAAAAAACCATACAGCGATTGTCTGCATTAGGATTATTCCGTTTTGTGAATATCGGTTTTGAAAATGAAAGAGCAGATGGTGCAAACCGCATGGTAAATATGATTATCAAACTGAGCCCGGCAAAAAAACAATCTTTTACAACAGAAGTTGAAGCCAATACAAGTTCAGATTATTTTTTGGGTTCCCGCTTGAGTCTTTCATATCAAAATAAGAACTTATTCCATCAGGCCGACAGGTTTGTTATGAATATCAATACGGGTGTAGAAACATTGCTCGATAGTAATTTCGTATCTTTTAATACACTCGATTTGAATGCAGAAGCAGGATTTTATTTTCCTATGTTTTTACTTCCTTTTCATATTGATAATTCAAAATATTTTAATCCGAAAACACATATCAGTACAAAATACAATTATTTTAAAAGGCTGAAATATTTTAATTTAAATTCACTGACCTTTTCGTATGGATTTGCCTGGAACGAATCGGCCCATAAAACACATATTCTTAATCCGATCGACATTAATCTTACCCGCTTGGGTCAAATCACACCAAAATTTACCGATATACTGGCCAAGAATCCATTGCTGGCAAAAAGTTTTCAGGAACAATTAATCATTGGAAGTGATTATTCATTTATCTACAATAAATCCCCCGTCAGGCATCCTCATTGGTCCTGGTATTTTAGAGGAAATCTTGATATTGCCGGAAATTTACTGCGGACAGCTTATTTAATAAGCAATCCGGCTTCCAAAAGCCAGGCTTATCAGATTTTCAACAGGCCGTTTTCGCAATATATAAAACCCGATGTAGAACTAAGACTATATACATCCTCGAATGAAAATAGTGCTTTTGTATTCCGTTTATTTGCAGGTGCAGGCCTGGCATTCGGCAATTCGCAAGTAATGCCATACATCCGGCAATATGTCACCGGTGGATCGAATAGTTTACGTGCATTCAGAATAAGAACATTGGGACCGGGTTCCTTGCTCAGACAAAACGGACAAAATGATTTCCCTGATCAAAGTGGAGATTTAAAACTCGAAGCAAATATTGAATATCGTTTTAAAATAAGCGGTATATTTCATGGTGCGGTTTTTTCTGATGCAGGTAATATCTGGATGATGCGTGCCGATACGGCCAGTCCCGGAGCTGATTTTCAACTCAATCGCTTTTATAAAGAAATTGCATTAGGAACAGGAGCCGGATTGAGGATGGATTTTTCATTTTTTGTACTCCGTTTTGATTTAGGCATACCTATTTATGATCCGGGATTAGCTCCCGGGCAACGGATACCTTTGAAAGGAATTCAGATTTTTAACGCAAACTGGATAAAAAATAATATCGTACTAAATCTGGCCATTGGTTATCCATTCTAATCACCGGATTCCAAAAAATAATCCGGAACCGGCTTACCGAATATGCGGATAAGCAAGTATAACATAGCAAAAGCAACGATATAATTCAAATACCAGGGAAGCCCTACATATACAAACAGTGTACCTACAAGCATACTTACAATACCTACACTTATGGCATAAGGCAATTGAGTACTTACATGGTCGATATGATTACAACTACTGGCCAGTGAACTCATTACGGTAGTATCTGAAATAGGAGAACAATGATCGCCAAAAACAGAACCTGCCAATACAACGGCTGTTACATTATAGAGCAAATGCATCGAAGTATCAGGCGATAAACCTGTTTGCTGGCTCAATACCCAGGTTGTCGGTAAAGCAATAGGATATAAAATAGCCATGGTACTCCAACTCGATCCGGTAGA
>JAJRWN010000036.1 GCA_024276745.1 Bacteroidota bacterium | reverse complement strand
GTCACCAGGTGAAATGAGTAAATAATTTCATTAAACTATTTTACAGATACCCGGTGACAATTCAACGGATCTGAAATAGTATAATAAGAACCCCGGAAATTGTTTTGAAACAAGCTGAGGTTCGTAAAAGATTTATCTATGTTAAACTAAAAAATGATTCCCATGAAAATGAAGCAATTTCAAGTTAAGGTAATTCCAAGATCAGGCCAGATGTACCATGTATATGCGGGTGGATTTAATAGAAGCCATGCCTATAGTAGTGCTTGCCAGATGTACCCTGATGCATCTGTGATTGTAGAAAGAGAAGTTTAATAATATCAATCTTTCGTCAGATGGGTAAATTCCGCTTCGGCGGATTTACCCCTCTGTTTTGAAAAAAAACAAATTGTTAAATCTCAAAATCCAAAAAATGATCGGAAAATTAAAATTCTTTTATACTCTATTCTTCTGTTATGTGCTTATTGTTGGCAATGTACTGGCCCAGGATTTTAGCGATGCTGAAAATGCCATTATAAGAAAAGCAAACACATCGCGGTTTGCCATATATCATGGAAGGAAAATGAAAGAATTTGTCCGATTGATGAATCTGGCTCGTCTGGATCCGGATCTGTGTGCCCGTTACATTTCGGTAGAATACCAGATTGATCCCGGACGATTAAAAGTTGTGAAAAATTTCAGGCCACGGGCAAATATAGAGAAATTACGGCCCAGTTTAGGCCTCCATCTTTCTGCCTGGATCCATGCTGTTTTTTCCGGTTGGTCTGGAAATACAGGACATCAGAAGTTTGAATTACGTAAACTTATGTTTTTGAATTTCAGTACAATTACGGGCTTTTCCGGCGAAAATTGTGAATATGGGAGTAAGGATGCCGTCGATATATTTTTGAGCCTAATGCATAGTCCTGGGCATAGAGCGAATATTCTTAACAGATACTATAGCAGGGTAGGTGTCAGCAAGAAATGGCATGTCAATTATAAACGAAATACGGTAAGTGTATTTAGCGGGCCTACTTTTTGGGATAAACTTTTTAAGCGATAAAAGCAGAACCATTGTGATGTTGAAGCAATTCAAATGTATCAAAAATCCATGAAATCAAATTATCCCGGATGCCTATAGTAAAAAATAAACTGTTAGTTTGCTGGTTTCAGATAATACTTTACATAATTATTAAAATGCCATATCCAGGATTTCCTCAATGCCATGCTGAGAATTAAACATCTTAAACTTATCTCGTACATATTCAATTAATGAATCTCCTTGAATGATTTTCACATCACCGGCCTGGCTAAGAATGAATCGGCCAGCACCTTCCACATGATGAATTATTCCTCGAAATATATATTTATCGCCCTGTCTGTCTATATACTTAACTGCTTTGGGGTGCACTTCTCTCAGTTTGGTAATTGATGCCAGGTTTAACTGTAGTAATATTTCCAATCTTTCTTCTCCTTCATATCCAAATGGGTCGAGATTGAATGATTTATGTTTGCTAATATTAGATTGCTTTATATCCAGTACCTGAATTTCACCTATTCGACTAGTACGGAATTGTTTGTTTAGATCACCCCTAATATCATAGGCCCAAACTGCCATATAATTGGTTGAGAAGCTATGTGGTTCAATTAGATAATCTTTAATCGCATTCGAATTTACTGAATGATAATTCTTTAGGACAACTTTTAATTCACTTTTAACTGCCCTTTTAAGCTTATTTACAATATCGTTAATTCTTGCTTCAATCAAATTGTCAGAAAGGGATTTGAGTTCAGAATTGATATATAATTTTTGGAAAATACCTTTTTTTAATGGATGATTATGGGCACCATTCATCACCAGATCTCGGATCAATACGGCTTCATCGAGAGAAAAATTTAATAAATTACTGTCTCCGTCACAATCAGGAACAATAAACCACCTATTGCCGGATATGGATTTATCAATAAGAAAACCGTTTGCTTCAAGTAAATTTATATACCTTCTTACAGTTCTGGCATGTATCTCTAAATCCCCAGCCATTGATTCAAGAGTTCGCCCAAGAGGAGTTTTAAGCATTGATATTGTTTTCAGTAACCGGTTCAGTTTTGCCTGCTCCTCATTCATAACTTTACATAACTTAGTTATGATATAAAATTGAGTGATCAACTTCTTAGAAAAAAATAATTGAATCGTGAAAAATTACATATGACTTTTTATATGGTCTGCAAAACAATAATTACCTCACCTCCAACAAATGAATAATCTCCGCAATCTCGCCATTGAATTCCTTTTGCCAGAGTTTGAGACGTTCAATGGCGACACTTTCCATGGGGCCGGTGGTGTCATCAATTTGAACGACTTCGAATTTAGGGGATAGGATATGCTCGACTACAAAAAAATTGCTGTAGTAATTGATCAATTTGAGCAAGATGGAAACGCTTCCTCCTGTTCCTTTTTCAATGCGTGAAATGGCATTTTGGTTGACATCAAGATGTTTGGCAACATCTTCCTGAAGCATTCCCAATGCCTTGCGCATTTCTTTGAGTCGTTCTCCAATTAAGTTTAAAGTAATTTCCATTTGTTCAGTTAAAAGAAGCAATAATCTCTGCCACCTCCCGGTTTATTTTGAACAGATTATTTCTGAGTATTTCTTCCCGCTCCTCATCACTACCAAAATTATAAAATTTTGGCAACTCCAAATAACTCTGTTCCTCTTTATTGGCCATCATCGGATTAATATCAATTTTGCAGTTGTAGGTGCTCAATGTATTTTTCCCAAATTGATCTGCTTCTCTGCCAATCTGCGCTACAATTTCTCCAGCCTTCAAGCCGGCAATTTTTGATGCTGGAATCAGGTTGTCCATGTATTCGTTCATGGAAACCGATATTCTGGTCCGGTCAATACTCAATCCGCTTCGCAATTGCCTTACCTTTCCAAAGAGCTTTTCAAGCCAGTCCAGGGTTTCTTTATTGCGGGCTGAACCGGAAATTACATTCGCAGCAACAGCGCAAATGGTGTCTGCAGCTGCTTTTCCATATTGTTGCCTGAACTGGGGTAACTCCTGCAATCCCAATAGAATTGATACCCTGTTACTCCTGGCCGTGGCAATTAAATTCTCAATTTTATGAACGTAGAGGGTGGGCACTTCATCCACAATTAAAGAAGTGGGTATATTTCCCTTTTTATTGATCAACCGGATCAACCGGTTTAATACCACCGAATAACAAGCGCTGTTGATACTTTGTGTATCC
>JAJRWN010000035.1 GCA_024276745.1 Bacteroidota bacterium | reverse complement strand
TGCTATTGTTATGCGCATATTCATCTGACTGTCCGCTGGGGTTTGAAATATTTACTTCAAAAATATCGGGTCCTGTCCAGCTACCCCACGATGCAGGAGGTAATTCAAGCGTGGTTTCTTCCAAAAAATCAAGACTTCCGGTCCAATGATAGTTTGCCTTTATGCTTCCTTGGGGTCCATATGCTATATCAAGGCTCGTCAATGTATTGCTTCCTGTATTTTTGATTTTTATAATCGCATTGTTACAAACCGGATTATGCCTTTTCCAGTAATCGGCATCTGTCGGTGCTATAATGTCTGTTATGGCAGCATCATTTTGGAAATTCGGTGCACCATAAGTAACTAATTGAGCATCAATCCGGTAGTAGGGTGTTGAACCTTGTCCGTTCCAGACATATCCGGGCTGCATATCAAAATCAACGGTAACAGAATCTCCGGGTGTGATTTTGTTTGAAATATCATAGAAATAAGGCCGAACTTCTGCACCGGGGCACCAATTGGCACGGTCGTAAATCCAGGTACCTCCCTGCGGAAATACCGGGTTCAGGTCACAGTCATCGCGCCACATATTTTGCAATGCAAAAAACTGATTATTTACTTTCACCGTGTTTACTCTGGGACAAAATTCAGAGCAGTTCAGGTTTCCGCCAAAACCATGTCCTGTTATATTGATTCTTAATTTAGCCTGGGAAACATCAGCAGGAATATCGAAGGTTTTGGGGGTTAAAAAGTCGTTTTCGATAGCCGCATTATAGGCATGCCCGCCTGTCCATACATTCCTGATATCTTTCACATCCCTTGGAGGCGTACCTTTTATCATTTCAAATTTAAGGTCTAACAATTCCTGCCAGTTGCCGGCTGATAATTCTACCGAATCGGATAATAAAGTTCTGAAATCGCTTACATCATAAACCCAGGTAAATCCGTCTCCCAGGCTTAAATTGATTCCGTAGGGAGTTATAAAACGGCCCAACTCAAAACGGGGTACAATTTCGAACGGAGGGTCGTAATAATAATGATCGACATGATAAATAGTGCTGTCGAGACCTCCAATAACAGAGTCAATCACCTGTCCGGTACTGTCATAGTTGTAGCGATACCATGCCGGCCAAATCCACAGTGTATCTGTTGCCAATGTGGGTTGTGTGGTATCATCAAATAAAACCAGCATTTGCTGATTTTGTTGGATAGAATCAAGCATCAAGGTGGAATCTAAGAAAGAATTATAAGTGTTTTGTTCAAATATTACATTTATCCTGTTTTGGCTTTTATAGCTTATGTATGGTAGCTCGCGGGCCGGAATATTTACCCATTCAGGGGCTCCATACATATACGCTGCGATTGAATAATCAGAATAATCGGCAACACCGTTACCGGCACCATCATCAAAGCGATAATAAGCTCTCAAGTGATCCCAAAGGGGGTGCCCGCTATTGAGCTTCTTGTTCATTCCATCTTTTATGAGAGAATCTGATAGGGCAATATCCCAAATCCTAAATTCATCTATCATACCGTCATAAAACATATTCAGATGTGCTCCCGAGCCAATAGTGAATTTTTTAATGCCTGCCATACTTTTCGATTTGCCGGTGCCCGAATGCCAAAGTTGACCGTTCAGATATATCTTCATTGAACCACTGCCTACATCCTTTGTAAATGCCCAATGATTCCACTGTCCTTTAAAATCTGATGGGTTTGCAGCTTTATCAATTCTATCATAGGAAGATCCAGCATTACCGGCATCCCAATAAACCCGGCTATTGCCCCAGGGTAGATGGGCATTCACCACCCGGTTGCCCAAAGAATCAATACCCTCGAAAATGGCATCGCTTTGAGCTTGTATGTCCGGGTCGCCATATTGCCAGAATTCGATAGTTATTGCACTATCGATACCATTAAACACTTCTGGTGGCACATCCAAATGATCATTATCTTTAAATTTTAATACATAATCTTTTCCATAGGCACACAAAACGCTGGTAAAGCCGGGTGTCGTTGTAGCTTCTTCCTTGTGAGCCATTCCATAAGATGCATTTTCGAAGCAAATTTCAATCAAGACATTGGAATTACCATCCCAATTAAAAGGAGCACTTAAATTAAAGGTGGCCCATCCGGTATCTTGCAAATCGGTATATCGGTTATAGACTTCCTGCATTACCGGTGGTGAAGGCCATGGCAGGCTGTCGAGCGTCCCGATAGTTGTTGATCCCATTTGAATGGAAAGATGATGAATGCGACTTCCTAATTGCGTAAAAAAAACTTTTAAATTGGTGATATCCCCACTTACAAGTCCTGCATTCTGTAATTCGGAAGCTTTCCAAAGTAAAAATGTTCTCGCCTTCGGCAAATTGGTGAGGAAAGGAATGCTGGTAATCTGTGTTCCATTGCCTACTTTGCCTTGTGATTGACTAAGTGTATCGGTATAATTAATAAAATATTCAAAATAAGGGCTGTAGTTCCATGCCGGTTGATAAGTAAGATTTACAGAATCCGGGGTTAAACCTCCAATCAGGAAGTTTGGATGACTTTTTAAAAGCGAATCGTAAAGACCGGTATGATTATATAGATAAGTATAAGTCAGGTAATCCCATTCGCCACAAGCCGGATTTTGAGCCGGATTACATTTCAGCGTATAATACATCAATACTTTTTCGAATTGGATGGTATCGGGTGGAAAAAGAAAGGTATCGTGTTGGGCGGAGCCAAAGGTGAAGGTTTGCACTTCAACGGTATCTCCTGCTTTGGCAAGATGATTTGGAATAAATAGAACACAAAATAAAATAGCAGTCAGTAATTGTTTGTTTCGGATTACAGATTTTAGCATCATTGTTGGAATTTTATACTGGAAATACAAGGCTATAAATGTATTAAAATCCTCTCATAGTTCAATTACCATTGGACGGCAATCTTGCCGGTTGATTGCCGGCTTTCAAGCAAATTATGTGCATCTGCAAGTTTATTGGCAGGGAAAAGGCCTCCGGAATGTGGCTTGATTTTGCCCTTTTTGTATAGTTCAATAAGTCCGTTCAGGCAATATTGAATTTTTGTGGGAGCATAATCAGATACACGCAACATATTAACTCCGGCAATGGTTTTTGATGAAGCTACCAGCATGATAGGAATCAGCAGACCCATATCCCAAAGGAATTTCATGGTAGCCATCAATTTTGAGGATGAACCGATTCGTTGAGATGCCCCGAAAAGCAATAGGGTTCCACCGGCACCAATCAGGCGCATATCTTTTTTAAAAGTTTTCCCACCGATAGGATTAAAAACAGCCTGCAGTTTTTCTTTACCCAATATACTCTTTATTTCCTTTTCGTAATCCTGCTGCCGGTAATTAATGGGATAATCGACACCATTGTTTTTCAAGTATTCCAGTTTTTTATCAGAGCCGGCATTGCCGAATACAATACACCCTATAGATTTGGCCAACTGTGTGAGAGCGGTGCCTACTCCTCCTGCGGCTGCATGAATCAGCACTTTATCTCCTGCCTGTAAATTCATGTGCATAAACATCGAATAGTATGCGGTAAGATATTGAGTGCCCAAAGCGCATGCTTCGCAGGCAGGTATTTCTGCCGGTACGGGAATAGTGGCCCGGTAATCGGTTGCCACATATTCGGCATAACCTCCAAAACGGGTTAATGCTGCAACGCGTTTTCCTAACAATGATTGGTCTGCATTTTTTCCTATCGCTTTTATTGTTCCCACTACATCGTAACCCAGTATGGCCGGCAATTTTGGGCAATCGTCATATAAACCACGCCTTGCCATGATGTCGGCAAAGTTCAGCCCGAATGCTTCCACCTGGATGAGTACCTGATTTTCTTTAGCTACCGGTTTGTCTGTTTCACGAAGTTCAAATGCATCGGATGCATTAGCGTGTTCTGTCAAAAACCATGCTTTCATTTTTTCATTATTCATTAATAAAATCCAATTTGAAATCCAATACTTAATGGTGGCAAATCAGGATATCCCATATTTTGATTAATCAAGGGATTCAAGCGGTATTGAGCGTATATCATCCAACGATTGTAACCCAAACGGGCCATTAAATGGAAATAGTTTTTTTGATTATAAGGCAAATTCTTTTCATTAACGGTTAGCACTACTTTGTTAGGAAGCGTATTGACTGTTTCGTGTTGCATCCTTACCAAAAAATTAATGCCTGCTCCGATATCAAGAAAAGTACCAACGACATCGCCCCGGTTACCAAAATTAAAACGTTGATAAATCTCAGCCTGAAATGAATAGGCTATAAGGCTTTCTTTTTCATTACTAATGGTATCGGGCAGTACTTTTCCCGGTGTTTGTTTTAGTCTGAATATTTGGCTTTGATAGGCAAGATCAGCCCCGCTTGATAATACTTCAGACCATTTTCTTTTATAGCGTACACCTATTATTATGTCTGAATTTTTAAGTGGATTAGTTAAAGCTCCATTTTGGCCCGCCATAGGTATAAATCCATAAGAGAAATAGGTATGAATATAATTGCGTTGATTAGGGCCGTAATTGTTAGTCATATTGGTATCCGTATCTACCTCCATTTTTACCGTTTGAGCCATTATATAACTACAGGTGAGCGAGAATAATATGGGGAATAATATTTTTTTCATTCTTCTAATTTTAATTGGTTAGTGTATCCTTCAAAATGTATGCGCAGCCAGGCGGGGCGGGGATAATCGATTAAATTTTCTTTAGCCAGTTTAAAACGATCGTTTTTTTCAATGCCGGCCACTCCATAATGATAAATAAAATTGTTGACTCCAATGATCTCAAAATACAAATTTTTTGATGTGCCCCATTCAGGATGAGCGGCAACTACAAGACTATCGGGCTGAATAAAAATAGTGTCTTCGCTGACCTTGAAGACAAAAGTAGGTGCAACCGGAATGATGGGGTTAAGGGCATGGGTTGCCTGTGGAATGCCGTATCCGTGGGCATAATCGAAATAAGGATAAAGGTGAGCCGATTTTTCTATCAGTTGAAAAATATCCATAGCCTTTTTATTGGGATAGGCTTGCATCAGGCAAGCTGCAAAGCCGGCCACCAAAGGAGTAGCAAAGGAAGTACCTTCGACTGTTGAGAAAGTATTGGAACCGGCTGCCGCCACTACTTCTCCATAGGCCGATACATTGGGTTTCAGCCTGCGGTCGGCAGTAGGTCCGGGGCTCGAAAAACTGATTTGATAATCGGTATATGGATTGGTCCCGCCAATACTAAGCACACTGTCGGCATCGCTCGGTGCTACGATAGTTCCCCAGCTGTTTTGATTTTCATTACCGGCTGCACTGACAATTAAAATTCCTTTCCGGGCGGCTATATTGGCGGCTTTACTGATGGGAGCCGTTTCTCCGTCCATATCCTGTTGAAAATATCTTTCTTCGGCATATCCTAATGAACTGCTGATGATATCTGCTCCAAGCCGGTCGGCCCATTCGGCTGCAAAAATCCAGTTTTGTTCTTCCGATCCCCATTCCGATAAAAACCGTTCGGTTCTTGCCAATATAAAATTGGCATCCGGGGCTAATCCTATATCCAAACTGTCGATACGGCCGGCAATGCAGGAAAATACCATTTTTCCGTGGCTGTGGCTATGATATACATTTTCTTTACCGGTGATAAAATCATGCGTTTCGAGAATTTGATGGTTTTTGTAAAGATGTGAGAAGGCAGGGTGGGTATTAACTTTTGGAAAACCTACATCGAAAATGGCAATCAATACTCCTTTGCCGGTATAAGCATTTTGTTTAAAATAACTAGCACCCATCCGTTCGGTTTGCCAATAGGCCAGTTTTTTTTCTTTATTCGATAAAGTATTAAAATGCTTTGATAAGTTGTGAAAACCCGCAACGACAGCTTGGCTCTTTATAGGTACAAGCGCTTTGACAAAGGG
>JAJRWN010000034.1 GCA_024276745.1 Bacteroidota bacterium | reverse complement strand
TTGGAGTTTAATAAAAGCAAAAGAAGCCAATCAATCAACCGGGAAATTAAATCATCAAAATAATTTGAAAGGCATTGATTAAAAGAATATCTTTGCAGTCACATCGCGGGGTGGAGCAGTTGGTAGCTCGTTGGGCTCATAACCCAAAGGTCGTAGGTTCAAGTCCTACCCCCGCTACTTAGAAAAAAAGCACCGGAAATTTCCGGTGCTCTTTTATTTTCATCCTTTACCTTTTGACGATAAACTTATCAATCAATTTTCTATTATCAGCAGTTTGTAATTCTATAAAATATACACCGGGATCAAGCGTATGCACGTCAAGTTGTTTGCTGAATTTTGATTGATACACGAGTGCTCCGGTAATATTGATAATCCGAATCTGTTTTATGATCAGGCTACCGGCATCAATAGTAATTTGATTGCTGGCCGGATTGGGATACACCACAAAGTCATCGGGCAAAAGCTCGTTAAGGCCGGCAGCTACTATTTGTATGTTTTGTTGTGTACTATCGCTAAAGCAATCATTAGAAGCCCATAATACGACCTGATAATTACCATTTGCCGGATAGCTGTGGACAGGATCAGGCAACAGGCTGCTGTCTCCATCGCCAAAATACCAGATATATTGAACTGCATTGGAAGAGTTATTCGAGAAACCGGCATTTCCTCCTATCACATTTACGGTAAAATTAGCTTTAACAGCCATGGAACCATTGAAACTTACATAGCTTGAGCTGCCATTACTCAGATTATAAAATGTTCCTGAAGGACTGTGCTGCAATTTTATAGCCCGGACCAGATAAAACCATTGCCCGGAATCCGGAATGCAGACATCATTAAAAAAGGTATCGTTAGTCAGGGTATTGCTTATATTTTCGAAGGGACCATATTGATTGGCGGCTCTGAAGACAAAATATCCCAGAACCGAATCTTTAGAAGCAGTCCACTGCAATTCAACTCCTCCGCTATTGGCTATAGCGGTAACAGGTCCGGGTGGTGCAACAATATATTGTGTCAGAGAAGGGTCGCCCATCAGGTTGATAGATACAAAGCGAGCTGCGTAAGGTGTATAGTAATTATTCCCTACTTTATTTACTGATAGTAAATCACAGGTACCAATAGTATTACCCAGGCCCATCGGGTGAAAATACCAATGTGGCCGGCCACTCCAGGCATTGGTGAGAATGGTGCCCTGAGCCAGGACTGCTCTCAGGAAATTATTACTGATATCCCAATCGCCAAAATAACTGCCAAACAAACAAGAAAAGACTCCTTGCAGACTGTCTGTGGCAAAATTGGCAGTATTGCCAATACCTCCGGCACTGGTAAAGGAGCCACCACCACAACCATAAGACCAGATATAGGAAGCGCTGTCCATGCTTGTCCGGTAATCTCCGGCCGATACTTGCTGAATGCCTACTAAAGGGGAAAAAGATTTCCATCCGCTTGAAGCAAATGCTTCGCCACCAAATCCACCAAAATTATCATCAATTATTGCTCTTTGTTTCGGAACAAATTCAGTTGTTCTGAAAGCTATATCCTTATTGATATAATCTCTCGTAAGTTCTATATACGATTTGCTGAATGCCGGCAGATTGTATAAATCTACCCTTCCAACAGCCAATTCCATATCAGACGGTATAAGGCTTTGGTCAAATTTACCATCACCGGGTACATTGTGGTTTCTCGTCTGAGAAGCAGATGTATTATTGGCATATAAATCGGTCCAGTTTCCATTCATATCGCCATAATAGGTATCGGTAGGCCATGCTCCGCGGTGGTTCGGATGTCCATCGGGATTTAATACACCACTATAAGGCACTGGAATATGTCCCAATAAAAAAACCGTCCGCGTTCTGTTTTTATCGGCTTGAAAATCTGTTTTAATAATGTTTTTTACGTATTGAACACTGTCGTTCTGAAGCACTACATGATACAATACTTCCCAACCATCGGCTGTCAGCACAGAACGTAAATGTTGAATATCTGTTTGAAGTTGATTGTCTAATATACTATCGGCTATAAGAATCAATCTGCCCCGGTCTTCAACAGCGGGTATCTGCATTCCGGCCATGATATATCCGTAACCCGTATATCCACTGCTATGTTTTACCAATTTATATTCATAAGCTTGTCCTGAAACAACATTGGAGTCGATGAATGAAGTGGTATTGGCGGGAAAGCTTCCCAAATTAATCATCCAGGAGCCTTGATCCGGATCTTTCCGGTATAGGTCAAATCCGGTTGAGCCTGTTCCTGCATCCCAATTAAGAGTGATAACGGCCGGCAAATCTTGTACCTGAGCTTCAAGCCGTACGGCATATTCAATAGCCGCTTGAGCATTTAGTAATACAGGCAAAAAGCTAATGATAGATAGTAACAGTACTTTCATAAATTTGATTTTTTATAAAAGTACAAAAATTAGCTTGCTACTTTTTCAGTTTTTCGATACTATGAAATTTACGGCTTGCTTATGGTCTGTATATACTTCGATAAAATACATACCATGAGCACCGGGTATCATGATCTCAATGTTTGAAACACCCGAATATGTTTTTTCCGATACTACTTGACCGGTGATACTACGCATGACAATACGGGTCTCGTTGTAAACAGCATGCAATTCAATGTTCAACAGGCCTGAGGTTGGATTTGGGAAAATACTAATTGCGGAATTGCCAAAAACATTGAGTCCAACCGGATTTGCTGCATAGCAAGATGAAGTATCAGTACACCCGTCTATTGTAATCTGAACGGCATAATGTCCATTCACTGTTGGTTTAAATCCCTGATTCACAGCTCCTGTGATGGGGGCAAAACTTTGATCGCAATCGAGCCATTGATAAGTAGCACCTGTCAAACTCGCCCATAAACTGTCGTTTTGTAAGTTAACGCTTGTGTCTATCTGGTTTACGATAATATCAGTGTTAATCACGCTATCACAACCTGCTTGTGTACTAAGGTTGGAGATATATAGCCCGGTAGCAGATGCAAAACTTCCGTCAGGTAATTGGAGGCTGTCTCCGGCACAAATTATTGCCGAATCGGACAGGGTATAAGTTGGCAGAATGCTGACAACAACAGTATCAGAATAGACAGAGCAGAAAGGCGGGAAAGTATTGGTAACTGTTGCATAATAGTTACCAGCTGTTTTTACCCAAATATATTGACTGGAATCTCCTGTATTCCACTGCCAGGTGGCGTTTCCTCCTGAAGAAATTATTAATGAATCTCCAGGGCAAATATTATTATTACCTACTACCATTAATTGAGAGGGTGGTTGCTCACTTACATATATTTGATGGCTGATAGTGCTGTCATCTCCCGATATGGTATCAGTAGCTGTCAGTGTGATGGTGAATAAACCGGGTGTAGTATAAAGATGATCGGCAGGCAGCGAATCCTTACTCTGACCTCCGTCTCCAAAATCCCAATGATAAGTATCTACATCAACACTTTGATTGGCAAAACTGATATAGCTTCCGAGGCAAATAGTATCGGATGAAATAGAAAAAGCAGCTATAGTAAGCGTGTCTTTATAAAAAACCTTATTATAAATACTGCTCCATTGTCCCAAACTATCGGCAAATCGAATAAATAAATTATGACTACCATGCCATATCTGACTTAAGTCAAGTGGAATATTGAGCCGGTATTGCTTAACGGGTGTAGGAAGCCATACCGTATTCAACTGATTACTCATACTATCGACCCAATATTGATAAGCGATAATGCTGTTGTGAATATCCGGGTAAACTTCATTCTTCAGAAAAAATCGACTATACACACTGCTCCATCTCCCCTGGTCGTCTTCAACGCGTATGTTCAATAAATGTAAACCGGCAAGCAGACCTGATGCATCGATATTGGTGGCCAAATGGGCTTGCTGTTGACCGTTCAAATTTGCCGAAACGCGGTTAGCATAGTCGTTATCGAACCAATATTCATAGTTTGCCATTACTGCATTTACAGTAACTTCAGTTCCATTTTTCAGGAAGAAAGAACTTGTCACAGATGAGTAGGCACCCTGATTATCCTTAAAGCGCACATTGAAAATATGTAGCCCATCTGATAATCCTGCGGTAGAAAATCCATTCACCAAATGAAATTGTTTCGTAGAACTGATACTTGTAGTTACTTTACCGGCAAAATTATTATCAAACCAATAGTCATAGGCTACTAATTTGGCATTAACATTGGCAACCGGTGCCGATTTAATGAAAAAAGAGGAATTGATGGCGGAGTATTTGCCATTCAAATCTTTAAACCGCACATGAAACAAATGCAATCCATATCCTAAGCTATTGGCCGGTATATTGCTTTGTAAATGATATTGGATGACATGTGGAGAAACCGCAGTGATTACTCTTCCGGAAAAATCATTGTCAAACCAGTATTCCCAGCTTTTTATCTTGTTTAAACTTATTGACTGCTGTGCCTTGCTGCTTTGAAGAAACAAGCATCCTAAGAGCCCGAAACAGACTAAATACTTGATAAAGGTTTTCATCTCCCTTATTTGTTTTGTGCGCCTACTTTTATGTCAATCTGCAGCAAACCCGACTGATTCGTGGTATCTGCTATGCTCACCGATTGTATGTGTGGATTTTTTGGTACACCTCCTTCCTTATAAGGTGAAGTCGTTCCGTAAATACCTATCTCCGTTCCATCAGAACCAAGGAATGAAGATGGCGTTTGCAAATGGTAATCGTAAGTGTAATTAAGTGCGTAACTCGGACAATTAACCATTAAGGTACTGGGCGAAGTACTATACCAATTATTGCTGCCTGTATTCGTGCCAATTGGGAAAGTATAGTTTGAGACAAATGAATTGTATTGAAAATCATTGGAATAACCTGAAATTAAATAATTTCCATTACAATTACCAAAATGAAACCAGGTAACATTGTTTCGTAGCAGGCTATTGCTTATATTCCGATAAGGGCCATTATTACAATAATAGCCTACATGGAAATTATTAAAAAATATGAGGTTTCTGAAGTTTCCGATTTGCCCATAAATCAGATTCCTTCGTACAATTGTATTTAATGTATATCCTCCATAAAGACTGTTTCTAATCCAATTTTCACTGATAACTATTCCGCTTGCCGTATTGGTATCAGTTCCGTTAAAAGAAAGATAAAGCGTATTTAAATTTACCCGGCTGATGTTGATATTATTCACCGCATCATTGCTGTCAACAGTACCTAAATAAATATTACCGGTTAAATAAAATCCCTGCAGGAAAGAATTATCTGCTCCTGTAATAAGGTGTATTTCACCACTCAAATTAGTAATTCCGGTGGCCTGGGTCGAATCGGCATAATGCCCAACACCAAAAATAGTCAGCGATTTGTCAATAATAAGATTGCCGATTGTATAGGTTGCTCCCGGTATATAAATCGTATCTCCGTTTTGAGCTGCCGCTACGGCATCATTTACTGCATTGAGGGTATTATACAGAGTAGTATTTCCTACATGATGTAGCGCCACTACTTTTTGCGCACTCAGCGGAGAAAGACTTAGGATGAGCCCTGAAATAAGGATTATTTTTTTCATAACAAGTTAGATTTCAAGTTGTTTAGTAACTGTTTACAAAGCAAATATAATATTATTGGATATAAAGACCATAATTATTGATAAAATTTTGTGCTTGAATAAAGTCTTAGAAAAATTATCCGCTTGTTTGTTGAGTAATATGATATTCATCATAAGGATGAAGATGAGAAACCATTAATTTTATTCTTGTGAAATTTATATCAGCTTTTCTGCTATCCATTGCATTCTTATTATTTTCTTTTAAGCCGTTTATCCCTTTTATCAATTATGCTTTAAACCGGCAATACATTATTCGTGAGTTTTGCATCAATAAAGACAAACCCGGGATGCATTGTAATGGTAAGTGCTATCTTCAGAAACAAATTAAAGCGCTTTACGATCAACAGCATGAAGCAAAGGGAGATCAGCAGCATCTTCCAAAAAATTTACAGGAACCTGATAGTTATCTGCTGATTAGTATGAACGACTGGTATCAAAAAGATTGTTCAGTTATCATCCTAAGTATGCATTCAATATGTTTGAAATCAATATTTTATCTGGCTCCACCCAATCCTCCTCCTAAGTTGCCACTTTAGTCTTATCAGCATTAATTTTTTAAAAAGCATTGAGCTTGTATAGATTTTTATACAGGCTGATACCAATCTATTATTTATAAAAAAATATAAAATAATGAGAAAGAAAAATTTCTTAAGAGGGATGATATTGCCGGTATTGTTGTTTGCCGCTTCATCTGTCTCTGCCCAATTCAAACCTATAGCACTCGATACCATATATATTCATCCATGGATAGAAAACCGTCCTGACGGTCATGAACCGGCCAATTTAATGGGCGGGCATATACACGATCATGGCGTATGGATGTTATCGTTCAGATTCAGTACGATGAATATGAACGGCAATTTGAATGGAGTGCATGATATAAGCAATGATGGTATATTTCAAATGTATATGAATGCTCCTCAATCTATGCGGATGCAAATGTATATGCTTGGAGTAATGTATGGGGTAAACAACAATATTACCCTAATGACCATGTTTAATTTTATGCATCACCGTATGTCGGCCATCAGTAAGAACGGAGAAATATTCGAAACGACTGTTTCCGGATTTGGAGATATTATACCTAGTGTTGTGTTAAAAGTGGCCGAATGGCCTGGGCATAAATTGCTTGTAAATACCGGCATGAGAATACCCCTTGGAAAAATTGATTATACTGCTATGATGATGTCGGGAAACAAACAGCAAATGCCGTATATCATGCAATGTGGAAGCGGTACTTTCGATGCTTTTGCTAAATGGACTTATGTAGTTCAAAAAGTACATTTTTCCTATGGCAGTCAATTATACGGACTCTTTCGTACGGGTAGCAACAAGCAGGGTTACCGCTTAGGCAATACTTATTCCCTTACCTCGTGGGGTGCTTATAAAATAAACAATGCTTTAAGTTTTTCTACCCGCTTGGAAGGAGTGAGCAAAGGATTCATAAAAGGCCGGGATAAAGATTTGAATATCATGATGTCACCAAGTTCAAATTATATCAATTCAGGTGGATTATTTGCCTATGTTTTGCCGGGACTGAATATCTTGATACAAAAAGGAAAATTGAAAAGAAACCGCTTTGACATTGAATGTAGCCTTCCGCTTTATCAAAAACCGAATGGAATTCAAATGAAACAACAATCGATTCTTTATTTTACCTGGCAATGGCAACAATAAAGCAACAATTGTTGCCAGCTTGAAAACAATATTAACAAAAAGACAGTCTGTGCCGGACTTATACTAATCCGGTACAGACTATCTTTGTTTTCTTTAATTTAGCGATTGCAATAATTGATTTAAAGTAAAAAGATATGAGTGAATCGATGCGAATTACAACCATGGCCGAAATGGCGGCAAAAGGTAAAAATCCTGAAATATTGTTTTGGGTTGGATGTGCCGGAAGTTTCGATCAAAGGGCACAGAAAATTACCCGGGCATTTGTAAAAATTTTACAATCGGCAGGCATTCGTTTTGCGGTGCTTGGAAAAGAAGAAAACTGTACGGGGGATCCTGCCCGAAGAGCCGGCAACGAATTTGTTTTCCAGATGCTCGCACTCAATAATATTGCCTTGCTTAATGGATACAATATTAAAAAAATCGTAACTGCTTGCCCTCATTGTTTCAATATTTTGAAAAACGAATACAAAGCCCTTGGTGGTCATTATGAAGTCTTGCATCATAGCGAGTTTTTGGAACAATTGCTGGTCGAAGGGAAGATAAGTATTCCGGATGGGAACCCTTTTTTAAAGGAAAAGATTACTTATCATGATTCTTGTTATCTTGGCAGGGGTAATGGTATTTATGAAGCACCGAGGCAAGTTATTGAAGAATTGAAAGGCGAAATTATAGAAATGAAACGTTCGCGTGAAAAGGGATTTTGCTGCGGTGCAGGCGGTGCCCAAATGTTTAAAGAAGAAGAATCAGGTCATCAAAGGATTAATTTCGATCGTAGCCGGGAAGCCGTTGAAACCGGTGCTAATATTATCAGCACAGCCTGTCCCTTTTGTATGACGATGATGACCGATGGTATTAAAAATGATGGAAAAGAAAATCAAATTAAAGTACTCGATATAGCCGAGCTTGTTGCTTCGGCCAACGATTTAATCTAATAAAACCTAAAAAATGAAGTATTTTGAAAATATGAGCGATGAGGCAAAAGTATGGATTTATACTGCCGGAAGAGCGCTGCTTGATGTTGAAGTGAAACAGCTCAACGAATCCTTACAGGCATTCGCAACCCGGTGGGAAAGTCATGGAAAAAACCTGAACTCAGCCGCTGCTGTTCAGTATGATCGTTTTCTGGTCTTTATGGTTGATAAAGGCGGTCAGGGTAAAGCCTGTGGAAGAGCTATAGATAATTCAATCCGTTTTATTCAGGAATTAGAAAATGAATTTGGTATTGAATTTCTAAACCGGATGTTGCTACCTTTTGAAAAAAACGGAAAAGTAGAGGTATGTCATAAAGATGAGTTAGGAGATAAACTTGCTTCAGGGCTAATTCATGATAATACTATTGTTTTTAATACTATGGTGAAAACCAAATACGAATATCTGTACGAATTTAAAATTCCTTATGCAAAATCATGGTTCTCTTTAGTGTTGACTTGATAGTTTTTGCCGCAATGAAGATGTGTGAAGATCTT
>JAJRWN010000033.1 GCA_024276745.1 Bacteroidota bacterium | reverse complement strand
GATGATGCCAATAAGTTTATCAATAACTATATGGGGAAATTATCGGCCGGAGCCGCTTCAAAAAACCTTGAAGAAGGAAAAGCCTTTTTAGCCGATAATGCTACCAAAGATGGTGTAGTTACTTTACCGGACGGATTACAATATAAAGTTCTTAGCGCAGGAAATGGCCCTAAACCGGGACCTACAAGTTCGGTTACGGTAAATTATCATGGAACCTTGATTGATGGTAGCGTTTTCGATTCATCGGTTGAAAGAGGAGAACCTGCCACCTTCCAGGTCAATCAAGTCATTCAAGGATGGCAGGAAGCACTGCAATTGATGTCCGTAGGGTCAAAATGGAAATTATTTATTCCTTCCAATCTGGCTTATGGAAACCAAGGTGCAGGCCCGACCATTAAACCCGGTTCTACCCTGATTTTTGAAGTTGAGTTACTTTCCATTAATTAAAGACCTTTAGCAACAATATTGGATTTTATCTTTTTTATGGTTTATTGCATCCTTTAAACCAAAGTATGTACTATAGCAACCAATAAGGCTTAATTCCGTATGCCGGAGGGTTATATCTAATTATAAAACCCTGCTGAAATGCGATCGAAAAGTACCCTCACTCCTACTACGAAAGTTAATACTTCAACCAAAAACTGGTGGATTGCCGGACTTGCTACCGGTTTTTTAAGTTTAGTAATCATAGCCTTTTCATTTAATTTTCTGGATATTCAGCAAATTCTTGCCGGTACACCACCGACAAACGACAATAAGGCAAACGCAATCGTTATTCCACATGCAATATGGAATTCAACACCTGATCAGTTTACCAATAAAAATGCTACACCCGATCAATTACCGGGCAGCTGCTGGAACGATTATGACGGATCGGGTAATAAAAATGTATGGTTTAAATTTCAAGCGGTAAAAAGCGGAATCACCATACATGTAAGCACCACAAACGGAAACGGTCATTTACGTTCGCCACAAATGGCTCTTTGGGATGCAGCCGGCAATCAGATAGCCTGCGCTACTACGGGTGATTGGGTT
The DNA here is from genome assembly GCA_024276745.1 of Bacteroidota bacterium. Lineage (GTDB taxonomy): Bacteria > Bacteroidota > Bacteroidia > Chitinophagales > S012-47 > JAJRWN01. The sequence continues at coordinate 3,496 of JAJRWN010000033.1, read as the reverse complement.
TATACCGATATTTGGATTAGCCAAGACAGTTTAACAAATGGTAACTGGTATTTTGTTTCGGTAGATGCGGCCAGAAACAATGGTAGTTTCAGTATGTCTGTTCTGGATTCTGCCAATTATGATTACCGGGCACATGCTCAGGTAATTACTCAAAACTATACATCTCAAACCGATCAATTTTCCAATCAATATGCTTCGGCAGATGAACAAGCCGGGTCTTGCTGGAACGATTATGACGGATCGGGTAATAAGAATGTATGGTTCAAATTTCAGGCAAGCAAAAGCGGTGTAACTATTCATGTAAATACCACTAACGGTAATTATCATTTGCGTTCGCCACAAATGGCTCTTTGGGATGCAAGTGGCAATCAATTAGCCTGTGCAGCTACCGGTGATTGGGTTTATACTGATGCATGGATTTGCAAAGACAGCCTAATTATTGGCAATTGGTATTACATTTCGGTAGATGCCGCCCGGGATAACGGTAGTTTTACGCTCTCGCTGACCGACCGGCTAAACTACGATTATCGATCGGCTGCTATTGTGCTTGACAATATGGATGATTGGACATCAGCTGCAGAAGCTTACTCTAATTATTTTGCATCGGCTGACGGGCAAACCGCTTCCTGCTGGAACGATTATGACGGATCGGGTAATAAAAACGTATGGTTCAAATTTAAAGCACAAACACCTGAAGTTACCGTAACTGTAAGAACTACGAATGGAAACTATCATATGAGAGCCCCACAATTAGCCTTATGGAAAGCCGATAATACGCTCTTATCATGCAGCACTACTCCTGATTGGTATTACGGATCGCCTGCTCTTAGCTATGCGAGCTTAACTCCGGGAGCATGGTATTACGTTTCGGTAGATGCCGCCCGGGATAACGGCAGCTTTACCCTTTCTATCGACAAACACGTTAATAATGATTTTCATGAAGGAGCCATTCTTTTAAGTCAATTGGATAATTGGACATCGGCCACCGATCAATACACGACTTTATATGCTTCGGCAGACCGGAATCCGGGTTCTTGCTGGAACGATTATGACGGTACCGGCAACAGAAATATCTGGTTTAAGTTTAAAGCCATGAATAGCAGTGCCACTATTAAAGTTATAAGCACGAATGCCAATTTACATATGCGTTCACCACAATTGGCTCTTTTTGACAATAATGGGGTCGAAAAAGCATGTGTTACTTCAGCAAATTGGTATTACGGTAGTATTACCGCCACTCCTACAAATCTTATAGCAGGTCAATGGTATTATCTTGCTGTTGATGGTGCACAGGATAATGGAAGTTTTACTTTGTATATCGATAATGTAGATAAAACCTATTATGCCATTAATAATGGAAATTGGAATGATGCTAATAACTGGTCATTAAGTCCCGGAGGCTCGGCAGCAGGCTCTTATCCGGGTGCTGCCGATATTGCCGTTATCAGTGGATATCAATTAAACATCAACAATACCATTGTGGCCGGCATTTTAAAAATGAATGCTTCTAATCAAGATACCAAACTTACTATTGATGGTGGAAGCCTTACGCTAAATGCTTATTTCAGTATGACCAATACCGGACAGAATAAGAAAACGGAGCTTTCATTAAAAAACAATAGCAGTATGAATATTGGAACTAATGCCATATTTACAAAAAGCGGAGGTTCGAAAGAAATAAAATTAAAAATTGAAGGTAGCAGTACTTTTACAATAGGAAACGATATGACCTGGATTTCCAGCGGAGGAAGTGGTGAGGGAAATAAAATTGACATAAAGAGTTCAGCCGCTCTTAGCGTTGGCCACGATTTAAATCTTAATTATTCCGGTGGTCCTAAAATCGAATTAAAACTTTCAAACAATGCAAGCTTTACTTTAGGAAATGATATTCATTACAATACAAACAATCCGGGCAAACTAAAAATCACTTTTAAAGACAATGCACAAATTTTCATTCAAGGCGACCTACACCGGGATGCATTAGGCTATGGAATCCTTTCCGGTTCAGGCAACGGAACCGTGGTTTTCAATGGTATATATCCACAAACAATCCCAGGCACCAATGGTAGTGGAGGCGATAATTTTACGTATAATATTTTAAAACTTAATAACAGTTCAAGTATTTACCCTCAGTTTATTACACAAGATACGGTCTTTATAGCCGGACAATTGATATTAACCAACGGAATTGCACAAACTGCCGGCAATGCTCCATTTGTATTGCTCGACAATGCTACCAATAGCGGAGGAAGTGTAAACAGTCATATTGTAGGTACGGTAATAAAAAAAGGTAACGATGCATTTACTTTCCCATTAGGAACCTCAACCCGGTATATGCCCATAGGAATTAGCGCACCGGCAAACATAACGGATGTTTTTAGCGCACGATTTATTGAAACCTCTCCTACTATAGCAGGATATGATGTAACTCAGCTGGATGCTTTTCTTAATCATGTAAGTAATTGTGAATATTGGACATTAAGCCAAAGCACCGGTAATTCTCCGGTATTGATTACCCAGTCGTGGGATGCGAACAGTTGTGGAATAACCGCATTGGCCGATTTACTGGTAGCACAATGGAACAGCAGTCAATGGGTATCGCTGGGTAATAGCGGATTTACCGGAACAACTACCCAAGGAACGCTTACTGCCGCTACGGCTACAGCCGGATTTAGTGTGTTTACAGTAGGCTCGGGAGCACCCACAGCTTTACCCGTTAAGCTGATTAAATTTGAAGCAAAAGCAAATGCCGATGCAGTAGATTTATATTGGAAAACTGCCGAAGAATTAAACAATGATTATTTCTCCATAGAACGAAGTAATGACGGATATCATTTTAATGAAATTGATCAAATGAGCGGTTATGGCACTACTATGCAGGCTCAGGATTATCAATATACCGATTACTATCCGGAACCGGGTATTAATTACTACCGGTTGAAACAGGTAGATTATAACGGAGCATTTGAATATTCCCCCATTGTAACGGTTGATATGAATCAAGGCTTAGCCAACTCACTGGCGATAACAAATGTATATCCCAATCCATTTAACCGGGACTTTACGATTGATTTCACCCTTGGAAGCGATGGGCCTTTGGAGATCATCATAAGCGGTCAAAACGGAGCCTTGCTGGCCCATCAAACCTTTGATGCATATCAAGGTTCACAATCTTTTTATTATCCGGGTTTAGACCAAATAGCTGCCGGAATTTATTTTCTGACTATGCGGCAATCCGGGCAGGAAGCAACAGTACGTATTGTAAAATATTAATTTTACAATACGCTTATCAAATGGGATGAAACCGGTTTTTTCAAAATGCCAATTAGCTTTGCCGGCAAATGATGTTGTTGCAATAAAGCTTCAAATTCATGGTGATAACTATAATCAACAGCCACCAACAAACCACCGCTGGTTTGCGGATCACAAAGCAATGTTTTTTGTTCTTCCGATAATGGGTTGATTTTATGTCCGTAGCTCCTGAAATTGCGCTTTG
>JAJRWN010000001.1 GCA_024276745.1 Bacteroidota bacterium | reverse complement strand
GAAATGACGACAATATGCACTTCACCGATATCAGTGAAGCAGCCGGTATATCCACAAAAGGTTGGTGCTCCGGAGTTACAATGGCCGATGTAAACGAAGATGGACTTTTGGATATTTACGTATGTCGATCGGCAAAATACCGGCCAAAAGGAAGAGCAAACTTACTTTTTATTAATGATGGAAATCTGCACTTCCACGAAGCGGCTGCCGAATATGGAATCAACGAAATGGGACATAGCACAATAGCCTCTTTTTTTGATTATAATCATGATGGACATCTCGATTTATTCGTAGGCAATCATCAAATTAAATTTGCCCAGGAAATGGATTATTGGGCAAACAAACTAAAAACCCCCGACCGGTGGGGCATGAACCGCCTTTATAAAAATGAAGGAAACGGTCATTTTAAAGATGTCACCGAAGAATTTGATTTGAAGGATGTAGGCTTTGCCTTAAGTGTGACAACAGCCGATATTGACATGGACGGATGGGACGATATTTACGTTACCAACGACTATATCGACCGGGATTATATGTATATCAATCAACAAGGCCATGGATTTAAAGATGAACTTACCCAAAGATTAAAGCATATTTCCAATTTTGGTATGGGTGCCGATATTGCCGATTACAATAACGACAGCCACCCCGATATTTTTGTACTCGATATGCTGGCCGAAGGAAATCACAGAAGGAAAATGTTGAGAACAGGAGCCAATATTGAAAGAAAAAAGCTGGAAGAAAAGTATGGTTATTTCAAGCAATATATGCGCAATACCTTGCAGCTGAATAATGGCAATGGCAGCTTTTCAGAAATTAGCCAGCTCGCTGGTATTTCGGCCACCGACTGGAGTTGGGTGACTCTACTGGCCGATTTTGACGGAGATGCCTGGAAAGATTTACTGATAACCAATGGATACAGACGTGATTTTACGGATATGGATTTTCTCAGGCATACCCTCGATGAAGAAACCAAAAAAGCAGAAAAAGAACACCGCGACAAAGATTTAGGCTGGCTGCTGAAGCAAATTCCGGTGAACCGGATAAAAAATTATATCTATCAAAATAATCATGATCTTAGTTTTTCGAACCAAACAGATGCCTGGGGCTTGAATCAAAAAGCTTTCTCAATGGGTGGTGTGTATGCTGATTTGGATAATGACGGAGATTTGGATATTGTGATGAATAATCTCGATGATACAGCCTTTGTTTACCGGAATAATGCTCATGATCTAAACTGGTTTGAACTTAGTTTTAAAGGAAATCCGCCTAATGCTTTCGGCATAGGTTGCAAAGCATGGATAAAAGCCGGAAACAATACACAATATCAGGAATTAGTACCGGTAAGAGGCTATCAGTCTTCACTCGAACCACTTTTATATTTTGCTATAGCCAATCAGGACACAGCTGATACAATCATCGTGGAATGGCCGGGAGGAATGCAACAAAGCCTTACACATGTTGCTGCCCGCCAAACCTTAACTTTTTATGAAGACAGTGCTCACACAAAAGCACCTGAACGAAAAGTAAACCATGTTATGTTTCGCAATATCACCGCTTCATCGGGCATCCGGTTTCAACATCACGAAAACGAATACATGGACTATAAAAGGCAACCCTTGCTTCCGCACAAAATGTCGAACGAAGGACCTGCCCTTGCTGTAGCCGATGTGAATGGAGACGGACTGGATGACTTTTTTGTGGGTGGTGCTTATCAGCAAAGTGGGGTTTTGTATCTCCAAAAGCCGAATGGCCGCTTCCGCGAAGCTTATATGCCCGATTTCGACAAGGATGCCGGTAGTGAAGATGTGGCAGCACTCTTTTTTGATGCCGACAATGACCATGACCCTGATTTATATGTTGTAAGTGGAGGTGGCGAATTTGTTGAAAATGCTAATGAATTTCCCGACCGGCTTTATCTGAATGACGGCCATGGGCATTTCAGCAAATCGGTAGGTATGCTTCCCGATTTACACGACTGCGGGTCCTGCGTTTCGGCTGCCGATTTTGACCTTGATGGTGATCTTGACCTATTTGTCGGTACCCTCTTCCTTCCCGGAAAATATCCCTATCCGGTAAGCAGCAGGATATTGGTAAACGAAGGAGATAAATTTGTGGATAAAACGGCAAGTATTTGCCCCCCCTTAATCAATATCGGGATGGTCAGAACTGCTGTATGGGCTGATATAAATGATGATGATAGACCTGAACTTATAATTGGCGGGGAATGGATGCCCATAAAGATTTTTGAATATCAATCCGGAAAATTTAGTGATATAACACAAACAGCCGGACTTGCAGAAACATCAGGTTGGTGGTTTTCGCTGGCAACAGCCGACCTTGACGCTGACGGTGATTTGGATTTAATTGCCGGAAACAGAGGACTCAACGACCAATTACAGGCATCGACAAGCAAACCATTGATGCTTTATGCCGATGATTTTGACCGCGATGGACAAGTTGACCCCTTTATTTGTGCCTGGTTTGGCAATAATATGTATCCGGTAGCCAGCTATGATGAATTTAACCTGCAACTCAGAAAAATGCGTGGTCGTTATAAATATTTTAAAGATTATGCCGATTTGAAAATATCCGATATTTTTAGTCCTGAACAGTTAAACACCGCTTTAATTCTTCAAGTACAAACATTTGCTTCTGCCTGGTTTGAAAATACCGGAGACGGACATTTTATCCGGCATGACTTCCCCAATGAAGTTCAATTTTCACCCCTTCAATCTATTCTAATCAAAGACCTGAATCATGATAGCTATCCGGATTTACTTTTGAGTGGAAACTATTATCCTGCCCGGGCCGAATCAGGTCCTTTTGACGCTTCCATCGGAACCGTATTATTCAACAACGGAGACAAAACTTTCCGGGTGGCATCCCCGCTTACTACGGGTTTAATATTGGATAAGGATATTAGAAAAACAGCTTTTCTTAAGATGGCAAAGCATCAATATGGAGTACTGGCAGCGAGCAATAACGACCGTATGATTTTGTATCAATGGCAAGCACACCATTAAACAGAAAGCTATATTTTATCTACCCTGCGCTGATGCCGCCCACCCTCGAAGCCGGTGTTTAGAAATTTTTCGACACATTCGATAGCAAGCGAATCATCGATAAAGCGGGCCGGAAGACATAGAATATTGGCATTGTTGTGCTGCCTTGCAAGTTCAGCTAATTCGGGTTTCCAGGCCAATGCTGCCCGGATGCCTGCATGTTTGTTGGCACTCATGCAAACACCATTGCCCGAACCACAAATTAAAATACCAAAATCAAATTCATTTTGATCAAGCGCTTTGGCAACAGGATGGGCATAATCTGGATAATCTACCGAAGCGGCCGAAAAACAACCAAAATCTTTTACCGTGTACCCTTTCCCTTGAAGATACTCAATTATCAATTGCTTTAAAACAAATCCTGCATGATCGGATCCAATGGCTATATTCATATCAATCATTTATTGCTTCGCTTCGGCTTTTTTAATCACATTGGCCGATACCTTGATGCTTACTTCATACAGTAATAATATGGGCACAGCAATCAAAACCTGTGAAGTTACATCAGGTGGGGTGATAACGGCTGCCAAAATTAAAATAACCACGATAGCATGTTTGCGGTAACTTTTCATAAAATCAGGAGTTAATAATCCGATTTTAGATAAAAAATAGGCTAAAATAGGAAGTTCAAATATGATACCTGCCGACAGGCAAATCATGGATATCACCGAAATATAACTACCGAGGTTTATGGTGTTTTGAACATCCGGGCTTACATGATAATTGCCCAAAAAATTCACTGAAAAAGGAACGATTAAAAAATAACCGAAAAGAATACCAAACAGAAACAGGCCGGCACAAACGGCTACCAATCCTTTGGCTGCTTTCTTTTCGTTGCTGTAAAGAGCCGGTTTCAGAAAACGCCACAATTCCCAAAAGACATAGGGCGATGCTACAATGAGTCCGGCAATAAAAGACACTTTGATATGGGTAGTAAACTGCCCGGCCATATCCAAATTGATAATCTTAAAATTGATGGATTCTACACACATGTTTTTGCCCAAATGCAAGGTATTGCCCATCCAACATAAGGCTTTATAGGAAGGAAAGGATAAATGGGTGGGTCCAAAAATAACCCGGTCGAAAATAAAAGACTTACCCAAAAATGCAGCAATAGCAAAAAGCATGATAGCCACAAGAGACCTGATGATGTGCCAGCGCAATTCTTCCAAATGTTCAAAAAAACTAAGCTGATCTTTACTGCTTATCGCTGACATAGGCTGCTGTTAATAATTTTAATTTCCCTGATCTTCCAATAAATTAAATAATTCATCCAGTTTGGGTGAAAGAATAATTTCGGTACGTCTGTTTTTGGCCCTTCCTTCAACGGTTTCATTCGTATCAACAGGATGAAATTCGCTTCGGCCCGAAGCACTGATCCGGGCAGGGTCTACTCCATTGCCGGTCAATATCCTTACGATTGATGTAGCCCTTAGTACACTTAAATCCCAGTTATCTTTCATCCGGTCTGAAGGACGTAAGGGTATATTATCGGTATGTCCTTCGATGATAATATCAATATCCTTGCTTTTATTCAATACTCCTGCCAGTTTGCTTAAGGCATCTTTTCCTTTAGGATCGACTGCACTACTACCCGATTTAAAAAGTAATTTTTCGGCCAGACTTACATAAACTTTTCCATTCCTGATTTCTACGCTCAGGTCCTTATCGGAAAAACCAAGTAAAGCTTCGTTTACTTTTTCACGAAGTGCACTCACAACAGAATCTTTGGCATTCATGGCTTTTTCCAATTCTTTTACCCTTGCTTCGCGTTGTTTTAAACTTTCGTTCAGGACATTAATCCGCTCTTCGGTAGTTTTCAATTCTTTTTCCCTGGCCTTCAATTCCATTTCTTTATCGTTCAGCTCTTTTTCTTTGGCGTTCAGTTCTTCCATCAGTTTTTGCTTTTCCGATGAGGTGTTTTCGAGCAATGCTTTGTTTTGTGCAATTACTTTTTCATACAATTCATTCAAACGCTGATTCATCCGGTCAATATTCCGGTAACGGATACCATATTCGGTGGTATCTTTTCGAAGAGCTTTATTATCTTTTTCCATTCCGTCTATCCGTTCATTCATGGTCTTCACTTTGGCCGAAAGTTCTTCAAAATTATTTCGGTAGGTATTTACCGAATCCTGTAAACGCATATTTTTTCTTTGGCTGTCTTCAAGTTTGCGGGCAGGAACACAAGCACTAAATTGATAAATACTAAACAATGCGGTAATCAGCACAAGTGGGAATACAGTATGGCGTTTCATGGTCATTGAATTTTGATGATAGGTCAAATTTAATACGAATATCTGAAGCTATGGTCGATTATGCTCATCAACAAGTGTTTATCGTAATAATGTTTTTAATGTAATCATAATATCTTTCAAATGATTAACGGGTATAAGATAGTCGCCAAAAGATAATTGTTCTTTTTCGTGGGCCATAAAAGCAGCGGAGCCCGGAAATTGAGTACAGCAAAGTGTTTGCTTTTTAAATTGCATGGCATAGGTAATTTCTGACATAGTGCCGGGGCCACCAGCCACGGCAAGAACAATATCAGCTGCCAAAACGGTCATCTGATTTCGAGCATATCCAATACCTGTAGGAAGTACCACATCGCACCATGCATTGGCTTCACTATGATTGAAACCGGGCAAAATGCCTATGGTGACGAATTGACCGGTAGTGGCTTTCCGGGCACCTTTGCATACCGCTTCCATAAATCCATCGCGACCGCCCTGAACGATTAAATACCCGGCAGAAGCCAGCCGATAACCTAACTGTATTCCAAATTCATATACTTCATTGCTACAATTCGGAGCACTCGGACCAATACATGAAATAATCTTTTTCTTCATATCAATTATGTGATAAACAAAGCAGCAAGATACAGGATATAGAAAAATACCAGTGTGATTCCGTTAAATTTAGAAAGCTTACGCTTGCCCGCAAAAAGAAAGAAAAACAAGGTTGCAACAATCATTACAGGTAAGCTGAAATAAAAAATATTGGCCTGAATATCGAAAGGACGAATTAATCCGGGTATGCCCATTACCAGCAAAGTATTAAAAATATTGGATCCGATAATATTACCAATAATCATATTACCTTGTTTTTTCCGGGCAGCAGCAATACTTACCGCCAATTCGGGCAAAGAAGTACCCAATGCCACCGCACTTAAAGCAATGATATCTTTTCCCAAATGCAGAAAAGCCGAAATTTCTATAATGGATACAACCATATATTTTGCCGAATAGAATATCAGTGCACCACTCAAAACCAACATCACCCATTGCCGGGCTATAAGATTTTCATGGCTTGATGCTTCATCTGTTGATTCGCCTATTAATTCCTTGCTGCCGCTTTTCACAATGTAGACCAGGAAAACGCCCATGGCCGCAAGAAAGATAAATGCATCTGTACGATTAAAATCCTGATGTATCCATAGTAATACGGCCAATGAAAAAGCAGTCAGTAGTAGAATGGGGAAATCAATCCTGATTATTTTCCGGTCGATATCGATATTGGGCATTACAATGGCAGCCGTACCGATTACTAAAAAAATATTGGTGATATTGGAACCAATCACATTACCTACTACGATTTCTCCCGAATCTTTTAGAATAGCTATAATGGAAGTAAGCAATTCGGGTAGCGAAGTTCCCATGGCCACAATAGTAATACCCACCACAAAGGAAGAAATACCCAAGGCCTTTCCGGCTTTACCCGCCAGATAAATAAACTTTTCTGATGACCATACTAAGATTGAAAGACAAATAATAAACAATAAAATCCACAACATAGCCTGAGAAAATATTTATTGAACTGCAAATTACGTTGAATTCTGCATAAATGGTTTTACCTTTCCAAACAATTACAAAAGACCATGAGTCCAAAAGATATTTTGTATATAGCCCTTGTGCTCGTAATATATGTTTTTCTCTACGTGCTGGCACTCGTATTTGTATCGCTGGCCGCGCAAAGGCTGCATTTTGATACAAAATTCAAAACAGACAAAGCTTTTAACCGCTTTGTATTTATTATATCGGGATTAATTTATTTGGCCGTGGTATGGCTTTGGATGATTGCCTGGACCCGTCTGATGCTTGAAGAAATCGGGCTGATTTAAAAAAAAGAAAGTGTTTATTTACAATATCAGTCGATTGTCCAGATAGCTTTTCCTTTGAGTAGTTGATTAAGATTACCGGGACCTTTTTTAGTCCTTACTTCATCAATTTGCTTTACCATCATCTTTTCGTAGGCTTCCCTTTGAGTGTCCACATAGAAAATACCAAATGGCCTGGGCAATGCATTCTCAGTATTTGGATCATCAAAAAAGCGGGATAAAATCATACCTTTCACCGGGTCGTGTTCGTCATGTATCCAAAGGTCATTAAGTGAATAGTTTGTACCGAGTTTTACGATTTCGGGTTTAAAACCATCTAATCTGATTCCCAACTCATGGTCAGTACCAAACACCAGTGGTTGGCCGTTTTCCATATAGAGGGCATGTGTTGACCGGCTGTCTTTTTCGCTATACGAAGAGAAAGTACCTTCGTTGAAGATTTTACAATTTTGATATATTTCAATAAAAGAACTACCTTGATGGGCGTTGGCGCGAATCAGCATTTCCTGTAAATGATGCGGATCGCGATCCATGCTTCTGGCAACAAAAGTAGCATCAGAGCCCAATGCCAGTGCAATCGGATTGAAAGGATGATCGAGCGAACCGAAGGGGGATGATTTGGTGATTTTATGTGCTTCTGAAGTTGGGCTGTATTGTCCCTTTGTCAATCCGTAAATTTCGTTGTTAAACAACAATATATTGACATCAAAATTTCTTCTGAGTATATGAATAAAATGATTGCCCCCAATAGACATGGCATCACCGTCACCGGTAACAATCCACACATTCAAATCCGGATTAGCCGCTTTCAGTCCGGAGGCAAATGCCGGAGCTCTTCCGTGAATGGTGTGCATTCCATAAGTATTCATATAATAGGGAAAACGGGATGAACAGCCGATTCCGGAAATAATCACAATATTTTCGTGTGGAATACCCAAACCGGCCATCACCGTTTGGGTTTGTTTTAATATGGAGTAATCTCCACAACCCGGACACCATTTTACATCCTGATCTGATTGAAAATCTTTTGCTTTTAATACTGATGTTTCTATCATAATACTTGCTTATGCACTAAGCTTCTGTGATTAGTTATTCAATAATGTTTCAAATTTTTCG
>JAJRWN010000032.1 GCA_024276745.1 Bacteroidota bacterium | reverse complement strand
TCTTTTTTCATGCTAATCCTGATTTTAATTAAGAGCTGATGCTTTCCGGTGCCTGCTCAAACAAGCTTTCAACGGCATCAATCACTTTGACATAACCGGTACAGCGACATAGATTACCTTCAATGGCTTTTTTGATTTCTGATCTATTTGGTTTGATACCCTTTGTCTGGCATTTATCATAAAACGATTTGATAGACATGACCATTCCCGGTGAACAAAAGCCACACTGAACAGCCCATTTCTCAAGCATAACATTTTGCACAGGTGATAATGTCTGCATGGCTTTACTGACACCTTCAATAGTTTGTAAGCTTTTTCCATCAATATTCACAGCCGGATAAAGACATGAATTGACGGAAACACCATCAACCAAAACGGTGCAAGCCCCACATTCACCTTCGTGGCATCCGGGTTTGGTTCCACTCAGTTGTAAATCTTCCCGGATCAGATCCAGCAATATGGTACCCGGTTTAATTTCCAAATGAACAGCTTTTCCGTTGACTGTAAAATGAACTTCAATTTTATGTTTACTCATGTACGCTGGTTTTTTCTTTTTCAATTCTTCTGGCCAGATTAAATATTTCAGCATTTTTTTGATCGGATCGACTGCTTTTATTCAATATGGCCATTTCTATAAATTTCCCTTCCAAAGGAAAGTTTTTTAACGTGGATGCAATTCCCAACAGATATATATTTCTTCTTTTGGTTTCTACAAGCTGATCGATATCTTTAATAAACCGTACAACTGCCAAATGTTTGGAAAGATAGCTTTCAAATTGTTCAGAATCGGGATATGAGGCTTTTCCGGCATTAACGGCAAAGGGTAATATTTTATAGGTATCAATTACTGCCATACTTCCCCGGTTCAGATAGGGTAAACACCGTTGTGCTTCGAGCGGTTCGAGGCCAATCAGCATATCGGCAGACCCTCGTTGTACAAAGCCAAAGGTCTTTTCACCAAAAGTAAGACCGGCAACTACCGAACCTGCACGTTGTGATAATCCATGTATTTCACTTGTTGCTACCGGAATACCGGCCAATAAAGCTGCTTCTACCAGGAGATTTGTTGTATATACCACCCCTTGACCACCAACACCAGCTATCAACATTTTTATAGATCCTTTATCATACATCTTAATATATTTTTTATATGATTTTTCCGGCAGATTCTTTCACGGTCACCCATTGAATCGCATCGTTTGGGCAAACATCAACACATAGTCCGCATTTAGTACAAATGGCTTGCTCAACATGTACCTGCCCGTTTTCCATTACCAGCGCAGGACAACCAAAGTTTTCGATACAATGATTGCACTTGGCACAGGATTGATATAAATCGAAATTTTCAATATTTTTTAATATCTCCTGATCGCTCATTGTAAAAGCGACTTGATTTTCAGGCTGTTTAGTATTCAATCGTTCGAGAGCTTCTTTTCCTTCATAATCAAAATGATAGGTTTCGAGCAATTTGCGCACATCAACGGCAGCTTTTTTACCACTGGCTATTGCACCTATAATGCTCATGTGATTTCCGGCATACAAATCGCCCGCTACAAAAATATTCTGTGCTGATTGTTCCAATTTCTTCATCTTAATCCTTCCCTGCTCATCAAAACATTCGGGATTTAATGCTGCCAGTGCTTCTTTATCGCCCAACTGACCAATGGCCATGATGATATAATCTGCTTGTAGTTTTTGTAATGGTTTTTTCGAATCGAAAGTAAATAAATCGAATTCAAGTGCTTGGTCTCTTGTTTTGCAGGATTCGATAAAGCTATTGGGTATCAGTTGAATACCTTCATTCATAGCATGTTCGATTTCCTCCCTGAAAGCCGGCATATCATCAAATGATTCAATACAGGAAATATTTACTTCATTGGCCGGATCGAGCTTTTTAGCCGTCCGGGCGGCATCCATTGCCGAATTGCCACCACCGATAATAAGAAAACGTGAACCGGCTTTGGTTTTTAGTTTATGATTATTGTACTGATACAAAAAGCTCAAGGCATCAAATTGTTGATCAGCAGGAATATTTTCAGAAATAATATCCAGGTATTTTGATTTGCCCAGTCCGATTGCCAGGATAACGGCATCATAATCCGATTGCAATTGTGATAAATGTATTTGTTCACCGAGTGCTTTAGCATAATGCATTTTTGCACCCAGTTTTTCAATTTGACCGGCTTCAAAATCAAATCCTTTTTTATCCATTCTGAAGTTAGGAATTGCATTTTTAATCATCCCCCCCGGAGCATTTCCTTTTTCGTAGATACTCACTTCATAGCCTTGTTGCAAAAGATCGTAAGCAGCACTAAGCCCGGCCGGTCCGGCACCCACAATAGCAATATTTTTGCCTTTTATCTTTGCTTTTTCAATACGTTTCCGAGGAGCTGAGAAATCGATAAAGTTTTCTTCGATACCGGAAACATACTTTTTGAGTTGTTTGATTGGAACGGTATCTTCGGCCGGAGCAGATGAGAACAACTCGCAAGGGCGATGGCATATATCGCCACAAGAACGGGCAAAGAGCATTTTATCCCTGACTACTTCAACAGCCGATTTATAATCACCTTCGAGTATGGAGTGAAAGAATCCATGGTTACATATATTAGCAGGGCATAATTGTTCGCTGCCCGCCACAGCATGTCCGGCACTTAATTTAGCTTTTGCTCTTGACAAATTGCCAAGGGCTGAACCGCAACGCGAACAGGCAATATCCATATCCTGATGATTTGCACAGGAATTGCAACGTCCGGGGTCAACTTCAATCCTGAATTGTTCGGGCATGGCCGAAGCAAAATCGGGTAAAAAGATGCAGGGAGCTTTTGAAACAATTACCGAAACGCCATCATATTGCATAGCCGTTTCAATTTTTCTAAAGCTATCTTTCAGTTCAAAAGGTGAAATGGTGGTTACCATTTCCACCCCCAGTCCTTTTACTAATTGTTCAACATCAAGCTGATTATGTTTTGGGTTTTTTGATGCCCCCGGATTATCCTGATGTCCGGTCATGCCGGTAGTACGGTTATCAAACACTACGAGCAGAATATTTGACCGGGTATAAATAGCATTCATTAATGAAGGAATACCGGAATGAAAGAAAGTGCTGTCGCCCACCAGGGCAATCACTTTTTGAGCATTGTTAGAATGGCTGAAAGCGGCCGAAAGTCCCTGAGCCATGGAAACACTCATACCCATATGATTAATGGTATCAATCATTTGAAGAGGAGGCAAAGCACCCAACCCGAAACAGCCGATATCGCCACAGAGCACCATTTCTGATTGATAGCGTGGAACCGCCAGTTTTAAAGCATAAAACGTAGCTCTGTGTGGACATCCTGAACAAAGTGCCGGAGGACGTGGAGGAAGACCGCCCATCAGCGTATCCATATCGGGCAGGGGTTTATATTCGGCTTCAATAATCGATAATCCTGAAAAGGCTGCAATTGTTTTAGCCACTAATTCAAGGTTATATTCTCCACTGGCTTTAAGACTTTCAAATCCTTTTCCGTAAATTTCAACAGGCAAAGCAAGCTCTTGAGCCAATACTTTTATTTCCTTTTCAATAATGGGATCGAGTTCTTCCAAAACCAAAATACGCGAATAACCATGATTCAGAAATTTGCTTAATTGTTTTTTGGGAAATGGCCAGAATAAGCCCAAATACATCACATCTATTTCAGCTTCGAGCTGGTTTGAATGCAGTAATTCACTGGTATAAGCTGCCGTTACACCACTTGCAATAATGGCTATATCGTTTTTTGAACGGTTTTGACGAAGCACATTGAATCGTTCAAAATAGTCTTTAAACAATTCGTTTTGAAGTTTTAATATAAGTTTTTGATGAGCCGAGGCCGTACGGGCAGGAATATTGATATGTTCGGGCATCCGTTGAAAGGAAGCTGTACGGATTTGTTCATTTCGTTTTCCATAAATCAAATTACCTCTGGTATGCGAAACCCTTGTAGTCATCCGTACAATAACCGGTAGTTTTAGTGATTCTGAAAGCTTGAAAGCTTCTCGGGTCATTTCCAAAGCTTCGGCAGGGGTAGCGGGATTAAATACAGGCACCGAGGCCATTTGTCCCCAATATCTTGAATCTTGTTCGTTGGAGCTTGAATAACATCCCGGGTCATCACAAACCAAGATTACCAAAGGACCGATAATCGTTTGATAGGTAATTGACATGAGGGCATCGGAAGCCACATTCATACCCACATTTTTCATTACGCACATAGCGGCTTTATTACCAATAGAGAAAGCTATGGCTTTTTCCAGCGCTACTTTTTCGTTTACCGAATATTCAAAATAAATTTTCTGACGGAAGAATTCAGGATGTTTGACTTTGTTTTGCTCATTAAGCTGGTACTTGTCAATTTCAGAAAAGACTTCAGATATTTCGGTTGAAGGTGTTCCGGGATAAGAGAATACACCGTTCACCCCTGCTTCAATAGCTCCGCGTGCAACGGCAATATTTCCGATTGCACAAGTTTCGTATGCATTGTCAAATGAACTTAGTATTTCTATTACACGCCTTTCCATAATCGAGCTTTTAAATAATATTATCTTTTTCCAATAAATCAATTTCTTGAGTACTCAGACCACTTTCCTCCAGCACCTTTCTATTGTGTTCTCCCAGTCCCGGTGCACATTTAAAAGAATAATCATTAGCTTTCAGGAAGTTGGTATCGGCAGCGGGCGGCACCAATGAAACCGATCTTTCATCAGGCAATATTGTTTTCATCATTTTATCTTTGAGTACTTCAAGTTCAGATACTTGCTTGATGTCGTTGACCGGAGCAACAGCGAGATGCTGTTTGCGACATAGGTTTATAAAATGCTTTGTTGAGTAATTTTTCAGGGCTTTTCTAATATCGCTATAAATATTTTCTTTATCTTTTTTTCGGTCATCATTTGTCGTTCTGTTAGCTTTTTCAAGATGTTCAAAACCGGAAATGTTACAAAGTCGCTGCCATTGAAGATCGCTGCCGATGGCAAGATAAACAAAACCATCCCGGGTGGGATAAGCATTGGAAGGGATAAAGCTTCTATGCTCGTTTCCGCTTCTTTTAAACCATTTTGATTGTTCGGCAAAACTCAATTGAGGCAAAGTGGTAATCAGCCAGGAAGCGGCACACTGCACCATAGAAATATAAATTTCCTTAGCTCCGGGATGCTCTTGTTGCTCGAGCAAGGCCAGCAAGACTTGAGTAAAAGCTTCATCACCGGCTTTTAAATCAATCAGCGGTAAACCGCAAAGCATTGGATCACCATTGGGGTCACCGGTGAGATGCATATATCCGGTCAAGGCTTGTAAAGCAGGATCGTAACCGGCAAAATCAGGGTAATCAGGTCCCATAGCCGAAATGCCACACCAGATTAAATTTGGATTGGATGTTTTTAGCGTTTCAAAATCAATACCCAGTTTTTTATATCCCTTAGGTAGCGTATTGCACATAAATACATCAATCGGTATAGCGGCAATAAGATGCTTTAATAAATCACGGCCCTTTTCTGTTTTCAGATTGATGGTAATCGCTTCTTTGCCGATATTAGGAGCTATAAAATAGGCATGCCTGTCGGCTTCACCCGTTGCTTCCCCGATATAGCGATTCGGGTCGCCCGGTGTGGGATGGTTGCCACCAGCAGATTCGAGCCTGATAACCCGCCAGCCCAATTGTGTAAATCGCTGAGTGGCGTAAGGCAATGTTAAGGCTTGCTCAAGGGATAATATGGTTTTTTTAAAACCCATAATCAAAACATAATCGGTTCATCATATTCGCCATATACTTCTTTCAGTATCTGAATAATTTCGCCAACACTGGCATAGGATTTTACCGCATTAATGATAGAAGGCATCAGGTTTTTATTCTCCATAGCATCTTTCCTTATTGTTTCCAGCCTGCTTTCTACTTCGCCATTGTTTCTGGCGGCTTTAATGTTTTTCAAATTATCCATTTGTTGCCGGGCTGCTGCTTCATTATAAGGATGAAACTCTACGGGCTTGGGGGGTTCGTCATGCTTGTAACAATTGAGTCCTACTTTTTTTACCCTTCCTTCCTGAATCGCCTTTTCTCTTAAATAAGCTTGTTCCGAAATTTTATCCTGAACATGACCATTGGCAATATTTTTCAGAATACCTCCTTCGGAATCAATACTATCCATTTCCCGGATAATGGCTTCTTCCATTTTATCGGTAAGCGCTTCAACGTAATAAGAGCCACCAAGAGGATCTACGGTATCGCAAATACCCATCTCGTGTATCATAATTTGCATAGTTCTTAAAGAAATCTCAGCAGCTTTTTCTGTGGGGATAGTATAGGCTTCATCATAAGAGCACAAAGCCATGGTTTGGGTTCCTGATAAAGCAGAAAGCAAGGCGTAATAAGCACTCCGGATGATATTATTTTCGGGTTGTTCTTTGGTTAATCCACCACCTCCTCCACCGGCTATCATACGCATCCAGCACGATTTGTCCTTTTTTGCACCATATTGTTCTTTGATAATTTTTGCCCATAATCTTCTGCCGCCTCTGAACTTAGCCACTTGTTCGAACAGGTTCCCGTAAATATCAAAATTAAATGAAAGCCGCGATGCAAATTCATCAATATCAACTCCCCGTTTCAATGTCTCATCGGTATAGGCTTTGGCAATACAAAAGGCATAGGCCATTTCTTGCACCGGATTGGCACCTGATTCGCGAATATGATAGCCGCAAACACTTACCGGGCTGTATTTCGGTACATGATGAGCACAATATTCAACCGTATCCACAACCATCTTTACGGAAGCTTCAACCGGAAAAATCCAGGTACCTCTTCCGATAAATTCTTTCAAAATATCATTTTGTGCTGTTCCCCTCAAAGTACTGATATCATAACCCCGTTTTTCGGCAAGGGCAAAATACATAGCCATTAAAACAATCGCAGAGCCATTTATGGTGAGGGAAACGGTGATCTTGTCTAAATCGATACCCTCGAAAGCTTTTTCAAAATCGACCAATGTATCGACCGACATACCTACCCTGCCCACTTCACCCAAAGCTCGGGGATCATCAGAATCGAGTCCGATTTGAGTAGGTAAATCAAAAGCTACATTTAAGCCCGTTTGACCGTTTTTAATCAGAAAATGAAAACGTTTATTGGTTTCTTCAGGAGTAGCAAAACCGGCATACTGACGGATGGTAAAAGGTCTTTTCCGGTACATTAAGGGGTGGATTCCCCGGGTAAACGGATATTGCCCCGGTAGTTCCTTGACAGTATCATGATGTACAGCATCGGCTGTATAAACAGCTCGAACTTCTATGCCTGATTCAAGATAAACAGGTTGAATATCTTGCTGATTTTTAATTTTATCTTTTGCTTGAACAGTCATAGTATTATGCTTTGCTTTTTGAGATATTGGAATTTGATTTTTCCGCTAATTGTTTTTGCAATTTTGTAAAGAAATTGCATACTTCTTGAATACTTGTTCCGGTGGCAAAAGCGGCAGTAGCACCAATCTTCACCAAGCCATCACAATCACCTGCCGGAATATTGCCACCTATTATCCATGGAATATCGAGCTGTTGTTTTTTCATAACATCAGCTAATTTTTGACAAAGTACATTATGTGTTCCTGAAAGAATAGAAAGGCCTATTGCATCTGCATTTTCGAGTGTGGCTCTATCGACAATTTCTTCAATCGATTTTCTTAATCCGGTATATGAAACTGAGAAACCGGCATCAATCAATGCTCTTGCAAGTACTTTCACGCCTACGTCATGGCCATCGAGACCGGGTTTTGCTAATAATATCTTCATTTTATCCATGGTCAATCAATTAGTTTTCGGATGATACAATGATGGCAGAAGCAATAGCTCCCGGTCCACCGATATTATGAGACAATCCTGTTTTGGCACCTTTAACCTGTCGTTCACCTGCCCGTCCTCTTACCTGATTTACAATTTCGGTAACCATTCTTACACCGGTAGCACCAACAGGATGCCCGCAAGAGAGCAAACCACCACTTACATTTACCGGTATTTCAGCACCAAATTTGGTAGAACCACCTCTAATCATATCTTTGGCTTCACCGGGTTTACACAGCCCCAAGTCTTCGTAAGTCACCAATTCTACAACGGAGAAACAATCATGAACTTCAACTAAATCCAATTGTTGAATGGGATTGCTGATAGCTGCCTGACGGTAAGCTTTTTTAGCTGCCTGACGGGTGGCTTCGAAGGAAAGAAAATCATGATTTGGATCGAAGAAAGGCATATCCCATCCTGTTGATACCGATAAGCCCATACCTTTGATATATGCCGGTGTATGTTTTGATGTATCGACATCTTCGTTGCGTACCATAATCACACAGCTTGCCCCATCGGTAGTCGGGCAGCTTTCGAGCACGGTAAGCGGATCGGCAACCATTGGTGAAGCCATGACCTGATCGAGATTAAATGCACGATGATGATGAGCCTTTTTATTCAGTACACCGTGCAAGTGATTTTTCACCGATACATTGGCCAGATCTTCTCGGTTTACGCCATATTCTTTCATAATCCGGTTGGCATAAACGGCAAAAGTACCGGCAGCGGTAAAGCCTTTTTGTAAATAAGGATGCCCGAGTTCAACCATCATTTTCACAATACTGTCCTGAGGAGCCCTGTCACGCAGTTTTTCCACGCCAAGCGCCATGGCAATATCACATTCACCGGCCAGCAAAGCATTAGCTGCATTGCGGATAGCATCTGCACCTGAAGCACAATAATTAGATACTCGCGTGATAGGAATATTATACAATGACAAAGGCTCAGCCAAATCCATACCGCTACGGCCTTTGAATACACCAATTTCAGGGAATGCAGTAGAAATCCAGGCTGCTCCCACATCATCAAGGGTGATGCCGGCATCAGCTACTGCTTCGAGTGCCGCCTCACGAACCAAATCATCAAAACTTTTGTCGAACAATTCTCCAAAATGGGTAACCCCTGCTCCTATTATGGCTATGCCTGTACCTTCTTTTT
>JAJRWN010000031.1 GCA_024276745.1 Bacteroidota bacterium | reverse complement strand
GTAGGCAACATACAATTCCATTTGTGTAAATTCCGGATTATGAAAACGATCCATGCCTTCGTTTCTAAAATCTTTGGCAAACTCAAATACACCTTCGTAACCACCTACGATTAACCGTTTAAGGTAAAGCTCATTGGCTATTCTTAAATAATAGGTTTGATCAAGAGTATGATGATGGGTTTTGAAAGGTCTGGCTGCTGCACCACCATAAATTGGCTGCAAAACGGGTGTTTCCACTTCAAGATATCCTTTATCACATAAAAAATTTCGCATCGACTGCACAATAAGCGCCCGCTGCCTGAATACTTCCTTTACATCAGGATTAACAATTAAATCAACGTAACGCTGACGGTATCTTTGTTCAGGATTTGAAAATGCATCAAATATTTGTCCTTCCTTTTCTTTCACTACAGGCAGTGGCCTTAGCGATTTGCTTAAAAGCTTCAAATGTTGAACATGAATCGTGATTTCACCCGTTTTGGTCAAAAAAACATATCCTTCCACACCAATAATATCACCGATATCCAATAGCTTTTTAAAAATTTGGTTATACAGGGTTTTGTCTTCATCAGGGCATATTTCATCCCGGTTTACATACATTTGAATACGACCAGTATTGTCTTGTATCTCGGCAAAAGAAGCTTTGCCCATCACTCTTTTGCTCATCAAGCGGCCTGCCAAACGAACGTGTTTAAATTGCTCGTCCCCTTCGGTAAAATTAGCTTTGATATCTGCTGCATGCCGGTTTATTTTAAATGCTTCCGCAGGATAAGGATTATAACCCAAGTCAATAATCTTTTGAAGATTTTCTCTTCTTACAATTTGTTGCTCACTCAACGATAATGTTTCTTTATTCATAATTTATTTATCCTTAAATATAGTTTCCTGAAAGTAAAATATCCCACGCTTTAGCTATGTTTCCATTACTTAAAGCTTCTTTAGCCAATTGATGGATTTGCTTAATTTTTTCAGCTTTTTTCAAATGATTATCTTTTACAATTCTAATCACCCTTTCGTCCGGATCAGATAAAGTCTTGATTTCTTCAACCGATGCCAAAGCAGCCAAATCATTACCACTTAAAATATGGCTATATTTAATTTGATCCGGTAAATTATCAAAACCTATACCTATCTGCCCTACAGGTTGAACAATTCTGAATAACGAATCACCTCCTGTTTGTGTATAAAAAGCGCGACCCAAGCGACCGATTAATCGAATCTTATCGGGTTCAATCTGATTCTTTTCATTAAAAATACTTTCTGCAAGATGAATCTTCTTGATATCACATAATATCAAATTACCGGCTCCGGGACCACTGCCAAGATGATAAACCATGCGTACCTTGCATTCAAATTGAACAGGCGACTCTTTAACCCTGAATGGTTTCACAATATCTGATTCAAGGGTTGTAAATCCCGCCTTCTCAAACTCACTGACATCGCTCGGATAATTGATACTCGCCAATGTGGCCTGTCTTACAATATCGACCGTCACAACATTTATGACTACTTCACTGTTCAAACTAACATTGCACAAAGTATCTTTTGTCGTATTATCATTTCCTCTCCGGTTTGAAGAAAAAATCAGAAGTGGAGGATTTGAACTGAATACATTGAAAAAACTATAGGGTGCAAGATTAGCAATACCTTTAGCATCAATCGTGCTTACCAAAGCTATCGGCCGGGGTGCTATGCTGCCAACCAAAATTTGCTGCAATTCGGCTATTGATAATTTCTTAGGGTCAATGCTTCTCATATACTGTTATTTAGCAGGGAGTATGCTCGTCCTCACTTCTCCGAAACCAACCCGAATACCTTTATGCTCCGAATAGCCTTTAATAATTACAGTATCACCATCTTCAAGAAAGGTTCTTTTACTACCATCAGGCATATCAATATCATGCTTACCACCCCAGGATAATTCCAATAATGAACCGTAAGCATCAGGCTCCGGTCCGCTAATGGTACCTGAAGCATATAAATCACCTACTTCAATATTGCAACCATTCACCGTATGATGAGCCAACTGCTGGGCCATCGTCCAATACATATATTTATAGTTCGTTGAAGTAATTTTAAAGGCATTAAATTTTTCATGCTCAATAAAAGCATCCAGATGAATATCGTAACTAAACCGTTCCTTCTCCTCCAAATACGGAAGGACCGCTGGTTGCTGTGGTGATAAAGGCACTTTAAAAGGTTCCAAAGCTTCCAGAGTAACAATCCAGGGAGAAACACTTGAAGCAAAATTCTTTCCTAGAAAAGGGCCTAATGGAACATATTCCCATTTCTGTATGTCACGTGCCGACCAGTCATTAAATACCATTAAGCCGAAAATATGCTCCTGAGCCTTTTCAACCGGAATGGCCTCTCCCATTGCAGTATTTCTATTGGTAACAAATGCCATTTCAATTTCAATATCCAATTTTTTGCTTTCGCCAAAAACAGGACCGGCATCACTAGGTTTAATCTGCCCCTTTGGTCGATGAATATTCACCCCACTGACAATAATAGAAGATGCCCTCCCATGGTAAGCCACGGGTAAATGTTTCCAGTTTGGAAGCAATGCATGATCCGGATCTCTGAACATTTTTCCAACATTTTCGGCATGATACATACTGGAATAGAAATCGGTATAATTGGGCACGTCAAGCGGCATCAACATCGTAACTTCATCCATGGGTATAAAAACCCTTTGATGCCATTCCTTTTTTTGCCGCAATGCAGTATTATTTTCATCCAGCAAATCAATTAATCTGTTTCTTACCCGATTAGTAATCTTTTTACCAAGCTGAATGAATGGATTCAGATAACGCTGATTAAAAACATCATCAGGCAAATCAAGATGATCAAAAAATCCTAATAATTGCATTTCGTGCAAATCAATAATCAAGTCTCCGATTGCCGATGCACATCTTGCTTTTCCGTTTTTTAATTCAAATACACCAAATGGAATATTATAAATGGAGAAATCACTTGAAGCTTCAATCTGTATCCAGGATTTTTTCAACATAAACAATCAGGGCTGGTTAATAAATGAAAAGCCAAAATTACGCAATTCCAAGGAGCTAAAAACGAGTAGAAATGTATCAGCTTCCCCACGAATCTCGATCAAGGCTTCTGTATTGAATGGCTTCTGCCAGATGTTCTACTAATATTTCATCAGATTCAGATAAATCGGCAATGGTCCTTGATACTTTTAAAATCCGGTCATAAGCTCTGGCCGATAAACCGAGTCTATCCATAGCTTTACTCAGCAAAGCTTTGCACGGAGCACTTAATGCACAATAAGTATGCAACATGTTGGATGTCATTTGAGCATTGCTGTGAATTTCTTTAGATTCCTTAAATCTCTGATTTTGAATCATTCGAGCTTTAATCACCCGTTCTCTTACAACCCGGGAAAGTTCTCCGCTACCCTTAGAAGACAAATCTTTTATTGGTACAGGTGTAACCTCAACATGAAGATCAATACGATCTAGCAAAGGTCCCGAGATTTTATTTAGATATTTTTGAACTACACCCGGTGAACAAACACATTCTTTTTCAGGATGATTATAAAACCCGCAAGGACATGGATTCATGGCAGAAATAAGCATAAAACTTGCAGGATAATCAATGGTAAACATAGCTCTGGAAATCGTAATATTTCGGGCTTCCATAGGTTGACGAAGCACCTCAAGAACGCTACGTTTAAACTCCGGCAATTCGTCCAAAAACAAAACACCATTATGTGCTAAAGAAATTTCACCTGGTTTTGGAATCGTTCCCCCACCGACCAAAGCTACATCGGAAATAGTATGATGAGGTGCACGGAAAGGCCGTTGATAGATTAAAGAAGAATTGCTTGGCAACAAACCGGCTACCGAATGTATTTTTGTTGTTTCCAAAGCTTCATTTAAGGAAAGTGGTGGCAAAATACCGGGAATCCTCTTTGCCAACATAGTCTTTCCCGAACCCGGTGGACCGATTAAAATAGCATTATGACCACCGGCTGCAGCAATTTCCAAAGCACGTTTAATATTTTCCTGTCCTTTAACATCAGCAAAATCGAGATCATTGCTTAAATGTTTTTCATAGAACTCATCCCTTGTATTAACCACAACCGGTTCCAAATCCGATTTATTATTCAGTATGCCGGCAACTTCTTTAATATTATGAACACCATAAACTTTTATTTTATTTACAATTCCGGCTTCTCTTTCATTATCAACAGGAACAATTAAGCCTTTATATCCTTCAGCTCTTGCCTGAATAGCAATTGGTAATGCCCCCTTAATAGGCTGAATACTGCCATCGAGCGATAATTCGCCCATAATTACAAATTGTTCAATCAGATCAGAATCAATTTGTTTTGATGCAGCCAGGATACCCATGGCCATAGCCAAATCCAAAGCGGAACCTTCCTTTCGAATATCGGCCGGAGCAAGATTAATAACAATTTTCTGGCGAGGCATATAAAAATCATTATTTTTCAAAGCCGTTTCAATTCTTTGCCAGGCTTCACGAACGGCATTATCCGGAAGCCCTACCATAAAATACTTGGTACCTCCCCCAATATTAACTTCAACAGTTATCGTAGAAGCATCTACGCCATAAACAGCGCTACCAAAGGCTTTAGCAAACATATTAATCTAATAAATAAGAAATAAAATTAGTTAAAAGTTTGGAGTAATAAATAAAAAAAAGAGGCTGCCAATAAATTGACAGCCTCTTTAAAAAACATTGGCAACGACTTACTCTCCCAGATGTTACTCCAGTACCATCAGCGCTGAAGGGCTTAACTTCTTTGTTCGGAATGGAAAAAGGTGATCCCCTTCGCAATAGTCACCAAATAGAAAGTTATGACATAGAGAAAGAAATCAAAATCGATAAAAAAAAATGAAAGCTTACGGGTAATTAGTACTGCTCAGCTTTGACATTACTGCCTTTACACTTACAGCCTATCAACGTCATCATCTTTGACGACCCTTAAAAGAAATCTCATCTTGAGGTAGGCTTCGCGCTTAGATGCTTTCAGCGCTTATCCCTTCCGAACATAGCTACCCTGCGATGCAGCTGGCGCCACAACAGGTACACTAGAGGTTCGTTCAACCCGGTCCTCTCGTACTAGGGTCAACTCCTCTCAAATTTCTAACGCCCACAACAGATAGGGACCGAACTGTCTTGCGACGTTCTGAACCCAGCTCGCGTGCCACTTTAATGGGCGAACAGCCCAACCCTTGGGACCTTCTCCAGCCCCAGGATGTGACGAGCCGACATCGAGGTGCCAAACCTCCCCGTCGAT
>JAJRWN010000030.1 GCA_024276745.1 Bacteroidota bacterium | reverse complement strand
TGAAAAATGCATATCGGCTTCAAAGCTGATTCTTCCGAAATCCCGGTTCAACAGGGTTTTAGCCTTAATCTGATATGGATTGAGGATATTGATGTGTGAATGAGTATAACTAAGCTCATGGAAATTTTTCCTGTTGGGTGGCTCCGGCAGGCTTGTGTCTAAAATAACCGGCATGTAAGGTCTGCTGATAAACCGGTATTGAAAATCATTTTGATGTTCTGATCTTGCTTCGGCAGGTCGCAGCCGGCTGTGAAGCGTAATATCAAATTTGCTGAAATTAGTTATTCCGTTTGTGTTAAAATTAAATCCGTCAATACCTACATCTATTTGATCGAAAATACCTTGAAGCGGATACCAGTATTTGGTGATTCGTCCCATACCGGCAAGATTGGTATTGGCAAAGCTGAACATCGGAAGCAATTCAAATTCAAGATTTTTTGATGGGAAAACGCTATTGTAAGTAGCCAGTCCGGGCATCCATTTATCGTATTTATTCCAGCCTACAATGGGCAAATAATAGATCTCCGAACGGTCATCGGCATCAAGACCAAAGCCTAATTTTAGTTTTGGCATTTCAGTTTTGTGTAAGCCTTTCAGTTTATAAACCTGATTGTTTCTTCTCACATCAATGATTTGTTGATCGTGGTCAATCCAAAGTTTATCTACACCCTCTTCAAGTGGAATGATTGCAGTAGTTTCTCCCTCAAAAGGAGGCACCCATTGGGTTGATAGCACCGAATCGCCTTGCATCAGCTGAATAGGAACAGGCACTTTTGTTTTACCGTTGTTTTTTAAATGAATCACCGTGCCCGGTGCTTTTTGCGATGCTTCAACTCCGGTGATGGCTATATCGGTTCGTCCTTTTTTATTGATTAAATCGAAAAACCAATCCAGGTTTTTTCCGGTACTTTTTTCGAATGATGCTTTGAGGTCTTCGGGTTGAGGGTGTTTGCCATGCCATTGCCGGAAAAAATCTTGCATAGCCTTATCATAAACCGGCCGAGTCAGGTATTGTTCAAGCAATTTGAAAAGTAATGGCGTTCTGCCATAGACAATGATACCGTAATTATTTTTTGTAAATACCGGAGCAGGATCGCCCAATGCCTGACTGCTCCCCACAATATCCTGATGCTGATTAACCAACATCATA
This sequence comes from Bacteroidota bacterium, assembly GCA_024276745.1. Classification (GTDB taxonomy): domain Bacteria; phylum Bacteroidota; class Bacteroidia; order Chitinophagales; family S012-47; genus JAJRWN01. The sequence continues at coordinate 13,153 of JAJRWN010000030.1, read as the reverse complement.
GGTTTTCCGGTAGACAATCCGATACTCAAAGAGATTTGCCTTTTATCCTTTTTGGTTTGCTTATATGGGGTCATCAGATGAGTGAAGCGTTGCTCATAAAACGAATTAATACCTTCGTCCATCCAGGGATAATCGCGCTCGTTGAAGCCCAACATGCCGTAAAACCAGTTATGGCCAACTTCGTGAGCAATTACTTCGCGAAGTCCATCAACACTATTTGCACCTGATATCACGGTAACGGTAGGATATTCCATACCACCTCCTGCTCCAAGAGCTCCTTCTACTGCAGTGGCCTGATTCCATTGGTAATCACCCACCCAGGCAGAATATAATTGAAGGGTATTGATGACGGTATTCACTGATTTTTCCCAAATATCTGCATCCGAAGGTAAAAACATGCTCCAGGCATCTACCCGTCTGTCGGATGGTAAGATGGCTTCACCATGGGTAACCAACCATCTTTTATCGGCAAACCAGGCAAAATCATGTGCATGTTTTAGGGTGTAATGCAAGGTCTTTAATCCCTTTGCCGATGGAGGAAAAGAATCTTGTACTGTATTATTTTTTGTTGAATCATCCAGGATAATTTTAGTCATTGCAGCTTGTTCGAGTAGGAAATTTTTTTCTTTTTCATCTTGCAAATCGCCCGAAGCAGCAACAATATAATTAGCCGGTAAGGTAATGGAGACTTCATAATCGCCAAACTCGCTGTAAAATTCACCTTGATCGAGATAAGGAATCGGATGCCAGCCTTTCCGGTCGAAAACAGCCGGTTTAGGATACCATTGGCTGATTTGATAGGCTTGCCCGTCATGTCCCATACGCGAAAAAGTTTTTGGAATTTTTACATGAAAGGGTGTTTCAATAATTATTTTCTCTCTGGGTTTAAGGGTTTTGTTGAGTTGAAGTACAGCGATGTCGGGATTAGCTTGCCAGCTATGCCAGGAAGCTTTATCGGCATTGACCGTAAAGTCAAGACCATCCATATATCCCCGATCTTCTTTATCGGCATAGAAAAAACCGGTACTCTTGTTTTCCAGTTGCTGGCGTGCAAAGGCTGTTGTATAATTTTTATAAGCATTGGGCCACAGGTGCATATAAATACTGTCGATAGCATAGGGAGAATGATTGATATAGGTCATGCTTACATAGCCGTCTAAGGTATTGTCCTTATCGTTAAGGCTTACATTTATTTTATAATTTACTTCTTGTTGCCAGTATGATTGGGCTGTTATCGGATTTGAATTGAGACAAACAAAAGCGAGAATCGTGGAGAAGAAAAGCTTGTTCATGTTTTTTATCAATTTTATTTAAAAGCTTATAATACCATTTGAATTTATACAGTGTAGATAGAATTAAAATGAACTTTTCCTGCAAAATGATATCCTAATGCAAGTATATGTTTCGAAAACCATTCTGATTCCGGAAGGTTTTCAAGTATTAAAATGGGTTTGCATCTTTTGATGGTTTCTTTTGCTCCCATAAGTGCTTGTTGCTCATATCTCTCAACGTCCAGTTGGATGATAGAAACTGACCTTTCTTTGGGTACTGTATTGTCAATAGATACAATATTAACATCAATAGTTTTTCCGTTATTGTCATTTTGAGCTACAATTTTACTCCCCCCCCCGCGATTTATTCCATTTTCATCTTGAACCTGCATCTTTACTTCAGTATCTTTAGCACCTAATCCTGCATTAAAAAGTATAACGTTTTGTAAATGGTTTATTATGGCGGTTATATGTGCACATGTATAACTTTCCGGATTAGGTTCGAATGCCCATATTTTAGATTCTGAAGGAATATTTTTTGATAATCCGGGTAAAAAATCACCAAAAAAAGTTCCGGCATGTATGATATCTCCATGTCCACAATTATGAATCATATACGAGATGGTTTCTTGCTCATGTACTTTTCCTTTTAATATTTTTTGAACAGCCGAACGATGATGTGATAATACAGGAATACAATATCCACCATATTCATTGTAGGCAATCATACCGTTCAATACATCTTTATCTTCGTTAAGCGAACGAGAATACTTTGCTTTGTGAACGCGGTTGAATTTCTGTTTTTTATCCCAAAGGAATTTTCTGACGGGAAATGGAATCAAGTATTTTATTTTATAAGGCATTATGAATAGCTTATGTCTGGAATGAATTGTTTGAAATCTAAAAGGTAACAGGAAATAGTATGCTTAAGCATCATTTGCAACGAATATATAGATTTTACAAGAAATGAACGATTGATAAACTTTAATCTTCAAAGATTAAAATAATATTGAAAATCTTAAACACTTCATAAAAAAGTGCCTTACTGATTGATTTCGATAGATTTTACCATTTTATCAACTTGATTTAAATAACGCTTGTAGGTATCCGTAGGTCCCGTATAATCCAGCCTAAAGGCTCTTCCGGCATAGACAAACATAAATTTAATCCGTACCTGATGGGCAGGCTCCTGTTGACATAATACCCGGTAAGCCGGAAAACCGGCAATGCTCAGGGTGTCTTCTTCCATAATGTCAAGCGTTTCTCCATAGCGTTTCCAGATAGATTTAGCCGATTCTAAATGATGATCTTTATAGTTTTGAATGTCTGTGGATACCGAAACTGCTTCGGATAAAAAAGAAATGGTAAAATCTCCGGGATAGTGTCCGTCTTTTTTTTCAGGATAAAGCATGAGTGAACTGCCTCTGCTGTCGCGATGCCATACAGCCGGATATAAAAGTGTAATGGCACCGTGGGTGTAAGTAAGTAAAGAATCAGCATCAGACTGACTATAAGTGTTTTTTGGAAATATAATTATAACTCCAAATAAAAGCACCAATATTTTAGACAGGGAATTTTGTAGCATGACTGAATAATAAAATTAAAGGAAAACGAATTTACGTAAATTTGCAGCTTGTAACCGAGTCTTAAAATAAATTAACAGTATGAAATCATCCGTAAAGCTATATGCTCTAATGGCACTTGCTATAATGTTTACCACATCTTGCAACAGAAACAACGATAATGGCAAGGATAGTGAAACGCTGACAGATAGTATAGACACCGGAAATACAGAATCTGACCGAGCAGCCGATACCTCAGTATTAACGCTTTTGAATGATAGCCTGATTCAGGAAGAAACCCCAAGCGAAGTACCTGATGATAAAGTAGATCCATTGAAGATAGGCCATATCAACTCAAACGAAATATTGGCTTTGCTACCCGATGTAAAAGCTGCCGATGCTCAATTGCAGCAGTATGCAAAGCAACTTGATGATGAAATCAAACGGCAATACGGAGAGTATCAGCAAAAATATGCTGCCTTAATGAGTGATACGACTTTGCCGAAATCGGTTATGGAAGCTAAAGCGCAGGAATTGGCATCGCTTGAGTCAACAATTACACAATTACAACAGTCTTCACAAGATCAAATGCTGCAAAAGAAAGATGAATTATATCAACCCATATTGGCCAAAATAGACCGGGCAATACAGTCGGTTGCCAAAGAGCAGCACTATACTTATATTATTGATGCATCAACAGGTGCCTTGGTGTATGGAGTAGATACCTATGATATTACACCCTATGTGAAGCGGAAACTGGGTATTTAGATTTAACCTCCGACAATAACACCGGCAATAACGGCAGTCAGGAAACTGGCCACCGTACCTCCAATCAAAGCTTTCAAACCAAATCGGGCCAGGGTTTTTCGTTGGTTCGGAGCCAGAGCACCAATACCTCCGATTTGAATACCGATAGAAGCAAAATTGGCAAAACCACAAAGTGCATAAGTGGCAATAATCACCGATTTTTGATGAATAAATAGACCGGCATCTTTCACCACATTCATGCGTTCGTAAGCCACAAATTCATTGATAATGGTTTTCTTACCCAAAAGTTCGCCCAATAAAAGTGAATCAGACCAGGGAGTACCCAACAACCAGGCTACCGGTGCAAAAGCTAATCCAAGTATATAATCAAGCGATAAACTGTCAAACCGGCCATCTGTTGCCGCTTTGATATTGTCATTGATATTTGTCCAATCGCCTACAAGCCCCAGCAGATAGTTTGCCATAAACACCAAAGCAGTAAAGGTCAGCAACATGGCTCCTACATTGATAGCCAATCTCAACCCGTCTGTTGTTCCGTTTGAAATAGCATCAAGCAGGTTTGAACCAATTTTGGCTTTAGGGATTTTAACCTGCCGGTCGATTTTATCGGGTTCGGTTTCCGGGAAAAGCATTTTGGCTGCAACGATAGCTGCCGGTGCCGATAAAATAGAAGCTGTCAGCAGATGTGTTGCAAAATATTGTCTTTGTACCGGATCGGTACCACCCAAAAAACCTACATAAGCGGCAAATACGCCTCCTGCAATGGTAGCCATTCCGCCCACCATAAGGCATAGTATTTCTGATTTGGTCATATTTTCCAAATAGGGCTTTACAACCAGTGGTGCTTCCGTTTGACCGATAAAAATATTTGATGCTGTGGCTAAACTTTCAGCTCCCGACAAACGCATGGTTTTGCTCATTATCCAGGCAAAAACAAATACAATCCGCTGCATGATGCCGAGATAATATAACAAACTCGATAATGCGGAAAAGAAAACAATAGTGGGTAATACCTGAAAGGCAAATATATAACCGAAGGTATCTGTACGACTCACCAAATCACCAAAAAGGAATAGTGATCCTGCATAAGAAAAATCAAGCACTTTTACGAAGAAGCCGGAGACTCCCTCGAATATTTTCATGACAAGTGAAACTTTGAGCACCAATAAGGCAAAAATAATTTGTAGGCTGATTCCTGTGCCTACAAGTTTCCAGTCGATTGCTTTTTTCTCCGAACTTAATAACCAGGTAATGAAAAGCAAACCAAACATACCCAATAGTCCACGTAATAAATCATTAATCGTAATGGGGGCTTGTTTAAGTTTACTTATATAATTGTAGTAATAAATATTACCGGAAGATATGTTTCTGAGTTCAAGTGCATTATCGCTTAATTTGCGGATAATAAACTTCATTGAGGCATGACCTTTTTCAAGCCCGTTTTGGGTAATACTTGCTAATTTTTCACCGGCCCGGTAGAGGTCTAACCGGGCAGCATTGTTTTTAATAATAAAAGTAAGCGAATCGGGATTTGTAACAATCGGTTCCAAATCAAGATATAAAGATAGCGTGTCGGTGCTTAATGCCCAATTGCCCTGAAGTTCATCGTCTGAACTTACAATACGGTAAGTATTACCTTGATCATTTTGATCGATTAATAAATATCCTGATTTTTCTTGTGATTCACCGTTTTGTGTTATGCTTGATAATTTCCAATTACGCAATAAATCAGCTTCTTTGAAAGTTGATTTTTCAGCCGATTTTGATGTATATGATAACAGCAATAGAAGAAGAAATAATCCTGTCCGGGCAAATTTATAAGCTTGCTTTTTTTTCATATATACCAATCAGTTTTTTGAGCGCTTAGCAATTTCATCTCTGATTTTTGCAGCTTTTTCATAGTCTTCCTGTTTCAAGGCTTCTTTCAATAAGTCATTCAATTGGTCGATTGAAATTTCGTTTATTTCTTTGCTGCTTTCTTCTACTTCCAGGCCCAGGAAAACACCGGCTACATTCATAATCTTTTCAGAAGTATATATAGGGCAATCAAAGCGTACTGCAAGTGCTATTGCATCAGAAGTTCTGGAGTCTAATTCAATTTCTTTTCCATTGGCCATCAAATGCAGTGTGGCATAGAAAATACCTTCTTTTAAATCAGAAATAACAACTTCATAAAGGGTAATATCAAAAGCATCCATCATGTTCTTCATAAGATCATGGGATAAAGGTCTGGTTGAAGGCATTTTTTCCATGGCTATAGCAATGGCCTGAGCTTCAAATGGTCCGATTACAACCGGTAATTTTCTACTGCCTTTCAATTCTTTGAGAATGACGGCATAAGAATTAGATTGTGCCAGTGCCTGAGATACCGATAAGATTTTTAATTCAATTTTTTTCATGCCTATTAAGCAAATACTATGATGTAAAGTTATAATTCAGTAAAAAAAATGCCTGTAATGAATGAAAAGGCTTGTTTTTATTTATTGCAAAAGACGTAAAAAAACACTAAGGTTTTTTATTGTCTTGGTTTAAATTACAAAAACACTAATGATCCTGCTTTATTTTTTTGGCTGCTTCAATAAGTTTTGGAACTACTTCAAAGGCATCACCGATAATACCATAATCGGCAGCTTTAAAAAAGGGAGCTTCCGGGTCGGTATTGATCACGGCAATTACTTTGCTTTGGTTAACACCTGCCAGATGTTGGATAGCTCCTGAAATGCCAATGGCTAAATAAAGATTAGGCCTTATAGTTCCTCCGGTTTGTCCTACATGTTCATAATGAGGTCTCCACCCTGAATCGGCCACCGGCCTTGAACAAGCAGTAGAGGCACCCAATACCTCTGCCAGTTCTTCTATCATACCCCAGTTCTCAGGTCCTTTTAATCCCCGGCCTGCCGATACTACCAACTCTGCTTCCGGAAGAGGTACTTTTCCTTTAATCCGGTCAACTGCTTTTACTTTTACTTTTTTTAAATTGCTGTCTAAGCCCGGATCCCATTCTTCAATAAGAGCCTCAACCGGATTTTCATTTATGCTTGTGGCATTAGGAGTGACACTGATGATTTTTACCGGGCTGTCAACTACGCAATAGGCAAATGCTTTACCGGAATAGACCCCACGTTTTACTTTAAAATTTCCTTCAATTACCGGATAATCTACCGCTCCGCTTACCAGACCTGCTTTTAATAATACCGATAGGCGGGGTGCAACAGCACGACCCGATGGATTATGTGCCATTACGATTACTTCTGCTCCTGAATTTTGTGTGGCTTTTGCGATTGCAGCGGCATATAATCCTGCATCAAAATCTTTGTATAAATCATTTTTTACTGCCAAAACTTTATTGGCTCCATAAGTACCTAATTGGTCGTAACCGGCTTCGCCAAATGTAAGAGCCAATACATCGGTTCCGAGTGTTTGAGCTACATGATGCGCATAGCTGACTTGTTCAAATACAGCTTTTTTATAAATACCTTCTGTGCTTTCGGCATATACTAATACAGACATATTAAATAACTTTAGCTTCGTTGTGTAATAGATTCAGTAATTCCTCCGGGTGCTCGGCATCGATGTATTTGCAAGCCCCTTTTTCAGGTAAGCGTTCAAATTTTTCAATATGGGTCAATGCTTCGCAATCCTGAGCTTCCAATACCTGCAAGGGTTTAGTACGTGCAGCCATTATTCCACGCATATTGGGTATCCTTTGTTCGGCCAGGTCTTTCTTGGCACTTACCACACAGGGTAAATTTATCTCGCTAATTTCTTTTCCACCTTCAATCTCACGTTCCACAGTGAGTTTATTGTCATCAATCTGCAAGTTTGAACACATCGACTCAAAGGGCATTTCAAGCATTTGTGCCAGCATACCTCCAATGGCTGATCCATTGAAATCAATGGTTTCTTTTCCTACCAATATTAAATCGTATGCTTCCTCACGTGCATGAGCTGCAATCTGAAAAGCAGTATAATAAGCATCTTTTGCTTCTGCATTGATTCTGAAAGCATTGTCGGCACCAATTGCCAATGCTTTTCGAATAATCGGATCGTTTTCAGCCGGTCCTACATGAATAATGCTTACACTTCCACCCGCAGCTTCTTTCAGTTCCAAAGCTCTGACCAATGCATACCATTCGTCATAAGGATTAACAATAAATTGAATGTTATCGGTCTTAAATTTGGTGTCACCATCTTTAAAAGTAATTTTACTGGTGGTGTCCGGAACCTTACTGATACATACCAGAATTTTCATAGAATTATTTACTTTATACTTACATTTACTAAAAAGACAAATATACCTATTTTGATCAATTAGGCCTGTGATTTTAAAACAGGAATTTAGGATAAATTTGCTGGATAAAATAAATGAAAAAGCAATTCTTACAGTTCATTAAACAGCATAAGATTTGGCGGCCCGGAGATCGCTGGCTTCTGGCTATTTCCGGAGGACTTGACTCTATGGTACTTGCTCATCTGGCTATTGTATGTGAAATTCCCATTACTTTGGCACATGTAAATTTCAGGCTCAGAGGAAAAGATTCTGATCAAGATGAAGATTTTATCTTGCATTTTGCCACGGAAAATCGTTTGATTTGTCATTCTATTCGATTCGATACCCAAAGCTATGCCCGTGAGCAGCATTTGTCTATCGAAACAGCTGCCCGGAAGTTGCGATACGAATGGTTCGATACTTTGAAGCAGCAATATAAACTCACCTTTATTGCTACAGCTCATCATCTCGATGACCAGGTTGAAACACTTTTTATGAATCTTATAAAAGGTACCGGTATTGCAGGTATGAGAAGTATTTTACCAAAACAAAATAATATTATTCGGCCTTTGCTGTTTGCAAACCGTAGCGAAATTCTGGCTTATGCTAAACAAAATCATATCCAATGGCGCGAAGATGCTTCGAATAAAGATGAACAATTTACCCGCAATAAAATCAGATCCCGTTTAATGCCATTGCTGAAGGAATTTAATCCCAATTTATCCAATGCTATGATTGGAAATTTTAACATACTTCGAGATCTTGACAGCCTATACTTTGAACAGGTTGAACAATGGAAGAAAAAATTTCAGAAAAAACGTAATCATGCTGTTTATATTTCTGTCAGAAAATTAATGCAGGTCGATTATAAACGATCGGTTTTGTTCGAATTGCTCAGACCATACGGATTTTCCAGTATTCAGATTGATGAAATATTAAATTGGATGAAAAATCCGGTTCAAGGCAAACAATGGTTAAGTAACAGCAATCGCATTTTATGCAGTAAGCGTTTTCTGATAAGAACAAGCCTTAAAACGGAAAATATTTCTTTAATAACTATTGATAAACCAAAAGGCAGTATTAATTGTGGAACAATAAAACTTGCCTTTTCTACTCATGCAATTGGAAAATATACCATTAGCCGGAAGTCTGAAATGGCTAATTTGGATTTAGAAAAGCTTAGTTTTCCGCTTTTGTTTCGTCCCTGGAAAGCCGGTGATTATTTCTATCCCTTTGGCCTTTCGAAAAAATCAAATCCTGGTAAAAAGGTAAAAAAGAAAATCAGTGACTATCTAAATGATTTAAAAATAGATCCTTTAGGTAAAGAAAATATAAAACTTTTATGCTCAGGAGATCAAGTGGTTTGGGTTGTGGGCTACAGAATTGATGCACGCTTTGCAATAGGTAAGGCTACAAGCAGGGTTTGTAAAATAAAATGTAGTAAAATCAAGCTGAAATAATCATGAAAACATTGATTCGGAAACTAAAAAAAATATTCTTTAAGATATTTGTCTTTATTGATGAAAAATTAAAATTTCCTAATCTTCAAAACGGGCATATTGCAATACAGGTAGGATTTGATATGTCGGCTCCTCTTACTTCCGATTTATTTGAATTATGGAACCGGGTAAAACCTGATGGGCAGGTAATCGGCATTGATCCTGACCCTGCAAATCATGAGATTGCAAGACCAATTATTCAAAAAAAATCTGCCAATATCCTGCTGATAGAGAAAGCAACTTATTCGGAGACAACAAAAAGTAAATTGCAATTGGGCCGGCAGGCAAGCTGGAATCAACTGACTAATATTCAGCTTGACGAAACCGTTGAGTTTAGCGGTCGCATGCTTGAAGTTGAAACCGATACGATTGATGGACTAATCAATCAATTGGGTATTCATCCGGCCGGTATTTCGCATGTAAATATTACCAATAACGGTGCAGAGTATCATACCTTACTCGGTATGAAAAAATTGCTGACAAATACAAAAGGATTAAGTCTGACCATTATAGCCGGCCGGCAAGATGATTCCGGCACCATTGATGGCCAAGCTGATATTGACCTTATTACCGGTCTTTTAAAAAAATATGATTTTTCTTTTCGATTCAAACGGATTAATCAATTATTTTGGTGGGCTGTAATAGTTAAACTTATTATCAATCGTCAATGGGTCTTTGGCAAGAAAAATTATGGTGTTGTAATGGCAGCCAAAGGCAATAAGAAACTACCTTGGTATCAATCGTTTTCGTAATGGATATAAAATCAGATTATTATCTAAAGTTTTTTGCCCGGTCCTATGTTTTATTACTCTCCGGTATTTCGGCCATACTACTGTTTTGGCGGCTCGAAACATCTGCTTTGATTCCTCCCGGTGTGCCGGGGATAATACATCTTCAATTAGCTTTTTCTTTAGCCCGTTTCAACGAAATCATACAGGCTTGGGGATATGAAGCTGTCAATCAATACCGGCATACCATGTGGGTTGACTATCTGTATGCCATTGCTTATGGCGTGTTTCTGTCCGGTGCCTTATTTCGTATTGGTCATAGCTTTCAGGTACGGAAGCAAATAATCAAAATGTTTGCTTTGATTCCTATACTGGTTACTTTGCTCGATTGGGCTGAAAATACAATCCATTTGTTTTTATTGGCTAATGGGGCCACCAGGGTTCCGGTATTAATCGTTTCGATAATAGCCGCTTTTAAATGGTGGCTGGCGCTTCAGTCGGTACTGCTCATAGTTTTTGGGCTGTTTATTCTTTTGTTTAAAAAGCGACCTGAATTTAGCGGATAATGGCAAACTTTCGAATATACATCCCTTGATCACCCTCTATTTGTAAAAAGTATAATCCGGATGCAAGCTGAGCGGTAGGCAGGTCAATTTGCCGATTGCTTTCAGTCAGATTATCAGTATTATAATAAATAGTTTGTCCGGCAGGATTGAGTATTCTAATGCTCATGATTATTTGATTGATATTTGTAATTCTGACGTGTAAATCAGATCCGTTCTTTAGTGGTATGGGATAAACACGAATAGAAAGCTGATTTTCTTGTTGATTAATACCATTAGGCTGTCCGGCAGTAAAACGCCATACTTCAGAATAACTGGCACAAGTATTTGATGCAGTAAGTGGTTTTACTTTCCACCGGTAAGTGAGTCCCGGAGCAAAGCTGCCGGCCAATAAAAAAGTATCGCTAATAATTTTATCTACAACGGGAATGGCAAAAGTGCTAAAGCGGGAAGCAATCACATGATAATTAGTGGCACCCGGAACTTTCGACCAAACCAAAGGAACCGAATTGGCCGGTTGATTCACCGCATTGTTTAGGGGTGCAATAAGCCGGGCGGTATCAAGCAGCTGATATGAATTTGGCGGATTATTAAGCAAATCCTGATGAACCAACATGATGTATTGACGCATAGCTGTTTGTTGTTCAGCACTGAATTTATTTTGGCAATGATCGGAAGAATAACTCATGTAAAGGGTTTCATCCGGATGGACGGTATCACCAACCGGATCGATAAGTGCAACACCTGAATAAGGACAATTCCACCGGTATGCCAGATAATCGGCACGGGTATCGCAAAAACCATCACCGGCACTTTGACAATTTGAACCATCAGCCCTTTCCTGATTGGCCGGAGCCGGGGTGCCACCTTCCCATCCCGAGAAAGTGTGTGGCAGACTTAAATAATGACCCAATTCGTGGGCAAGCGTAGTACTGCCCTGCCCGGCACAACTTTTTGCCATAGCTACCGCATCCCGATTGGGTGAATAATATCCGCAATTGCCAGCCGGATCCGATACAAAATAAACATTTACCCGACCCGGTACATTGTTTTGAGCCATCATTTGTGAACCACTGGCAAAATCGTGTTCATAAAAAGAACTGTTGTTGATATAATCAATATCTCCTTTCAAATACCAATATATATTAGCCGGTTGATATTGCTCATTCAGCGAGCAAATAACATTAAATAAGTCTTCCATACGGTAATACCCCGAACCATTATCCGTTCCTACAATATGCACCTGAATAGGCAGGTAAATAACTGCCCGGTCCGAAATAGTAGTCTGTATATGTTTCGATTGAATTTGCTTTAGAAAAGCTTTTTGCACCGGACTTAAATCAATCGTACCGCAATAATTGCTTGGTGGAGCTATATTTTGAGACAATAAAGAAACAGACAGCAAAAAAGATAATAGAGAAAAAGTGAATTTTTTCATTCGAATTTGACTTATTAGTTGAGTGCAAAATTAGTAAAGATTAAATCGACCCGAAATTGATGACTTTTCTCATCAATAACAAACGAATTGTGTCATAGATTTGTTCAAAAAATAAAAGATATGAAAGTTACAGTAATTGGAGCAGGCCATGTGGGAGCAACCGTAACCGATGCCCTTGTTCAAAAAGATTTTCTTCAGGAAGTAGTTTTGCTTGATATTAAAGAAGGCGTAGCCGAGGGAAAAGCGCTTGATCTTTGGGAAACTTCATCCGTAAATTATTTCTCTACAAAAGTTACAGGTGTTACGAATGATTACGCTGCGACAGCTGGCTCTGATGTCGTAGTAATTACATCAGGAGTACCTCGCAGACCCGGTATGAGCCGTGATGATTTAATTTCTACAAATGCAGGTATTGTAAAATCGGTAACCGAAAATGTAGTCAAACATTCACCTGACACCATTATTATTATTGTTTCCAACCCACTCGATGTAATGAGTTATGCTGCCTATAAAACAAGTGGTTTTGATTCGAAAAAAGTATTTGGCATGGCGGGTGTTTTGGATACTGCCCGTTACAGAGCTTTTCTTGCCAGTGAAATAGGCTGTTCACCCAAAGATATCCAGGCTTTATTGCTTGGTGGTCATGGCGATACCATGGTTCCACTGTCAAGATATACCACTGTTTCCGGTATTCCGGTAACAGAATTGGTTGAAGAAGCTTCATTGGATGCCATTGTAAACCGCACCAAAAAGGGTGGAGGCGAAATTGTAAATCTTTTGGGTACTTCAGCCTGGTATGCACCGGGTGCAGCTGCCGCTCAAATGGTGGAAGCCATATTGAAAGATGAAAAACGTATCGTTCCGGCTTGTACGTGGTTGAGTGGGGAGTACGGTATCAAAGATATTTATCTCGGTGTACCGGTTATGTTAGGCAGAAATGGAATTGAAAAAATTATTGAATTGGATCTGAATGCTGCAGAAAAAGCATTAATGGATACCAGTGCCGGCCATGTGCGTGATGTCTTGGCGGTTCTCGATAAAATGAATGTATTGG
>JAJRWN010000029.1 GCA_024276745.1 Bacteroidota bacterium | reverse complement strand
GGAGGCATAGCCCGCAAACTAACTTCTGATATTGGCTACGAATCCTTCGCCCGTTTTTCATCTGATGGTTCGCAAATTGCTTTTACCGGGCAATATGACGGTAATACTGAAGTATATGTAATGCCTGCAAATGGAGGAGTGCCTAAAAGACTAAGCTATACGGCTACCCTCGGACGCGACAATATCTGGGACCGTATGGGGCCTAATAATTTGGTTATGGGATGGAAGCACGATAACAAAACCATTGTTTTCCGCTCCCGGAAAAATTCTTTTAATTCTTTTAAAGGTGCTTTATTTACCGTTGACACGGCTGGCAATCTTCCGGTTCAACTTCCTTTTTCTACCGGTGCTTTCTGCTCCTTTTCACCCGATGACAGCAAACTGGCTTATAATCGTATTTTTCGGGAATTCCGTACCTGGAAATATTATCGTGGCGGCATGGCCGATGATATTTGGGTGTATGATTTCGCCACCGGTGAAACAGAAAATATTACAAATAATCCGGCTCAGGATATAGAGCCCATGTGGGCAGGTAATAAAATTTATTATATCTCTGACCGTGATGAAATCATGAACCTTTTTGTTTATGATTTACAAACTAAAGAAACCCGGAAACTCACCCATTTCAGCGAATACGATATCAAATGGCCTTCCTTAGGCGATAAAGCGATTGTTTTCGAAAATGCAGGTTATCTCTATACCTTCAATTTGCAAAGTGAAAAACTTACACAACTGCATATTTCTATTGCAGACGATTTTAATGTAGGTCGCAATTTTTTGGCCGATGCTTCAAAAAACATCAATAATGCTACCCTTTCTCCTGATGGTAAACGGGTGATTTTCAATGCCCGTGGCGAATTATTCACCGTGCCTGCCGAAAGTGGTATTACACGCAATCTGACCCAAACATCCGGTGTGCACGAACGCAATGCCACCTGGTCGCCCAATGGACAATGGATTGCCTATATCTCCGACCGAACCGGTGAAGATGAAATATATATCCGCAATGAAAAAGGCTCAAAAAATATTCAACTCACCGATCATGCTGACACCTATAAATGGGAATTAAAATGGTCGCCCGACAGCAAAAAAATTATGTGGGGCGATAAAATGCTGCGGCTTCGCTATCTTGATATTGATACGAAAAAAATTAATGAAATTGCCCAAAATACAGTTTGGGAATATCGCAATTATAATTGGTCGCCCGACAGCAAATGGGTGACTTATTCCGGACAAACCAAACAGGGCTTGACAACAGTCTATCTTTATTCGCTTGAAAAAAAGGCCATCTATCCGGTAACCGAAGGCTGGTATAGCAGCAGCGGTGCTTCTTTCTCTGCCGATGGCAAATACCTGGTTTTTATCTCAGACCGCGATTTTGAACCTATTTATTCGTGGACAGAGTGGAATCATGCGTATGAAAATATGTCGAGAGTTTATCTTGCTACCTTATCTGCTGAAACCGCCAATCCTTTGAATCCGCTTCCTGATGAAGTCTTGGATAAGCCGGCAATTAGTGCGAAAAAGGATAAATCTACCCCTGTTGAAGTAAAAATTGATCCGGTGGGTATTTCCGGTCGCATCATTGCTTTGCCTATAAAAGCAAGTGCTTACGGCAATGCACAGGGAGTTGATGGTGGCATTTATTACATGAAACATGGCGAAGATCATAGCAGCATGTTGATGTTTTTTGATTTGAAAAAACGCGAAGAAAAAGATTTGGGTAAAATGGGCGGTTTCGAAATTTCTGCCAATCATAAGAAAATGTTGCTAACCCTTAAAAAGAAATATGCTGTTATTGATTTGCCACATGCTAAAGTAGAGATAAAAAAAACCATTGATGTATCGGGTATTAAAGTATGGGTTGACCGGAAAGCCGAATGGGCTGAAATTTTTCGCGAAGGCTGGCGGCAGATGCGCGATTTTTATTACGATCCCAATATGCATGGACTTAACTGGGAAGATATTCGTAAGAAATACGAAGTGCTTTTGCCCTATGTAAACCACCGGGCCGATTTAACCTATATCATGGGCGAAATGATTGCGGAATTAAATACCGGCCATAGCTATGTAGGCGGAGGCGATGTGCCCAAACCCAAACGGATTAAAACCGGCTTGCTTGGTGCACAACTCTCGAAAGATGCTTCGAGTGGTTATTTTCGCATCAATCATATTCTAAAAGGTGAAAACTGGTCGGAAAGCACTCGTTCACCCTTAAGCGAAATTGGCGTGGATGTGCAGGAGGGTGACTATATTCTGGCCGTGAACGACAATGCCACTTCAGCAGTCAATAATATCTATCAGCTACTCGTAGGACTTGCCGGTAAAGAAGTGGAATTGACTGTAAACAGCAAAGCTTCTTTAGATGGAGCGCATCAGATTGTGGTGAAACCCATTGCCGATGAATCTTCCTTATACTATTATAATTGGGTTCAAGATAATATTCGCAAAGTAAGCGAAGCCAGTGCGGGGCAAATTGGTTAGCTGCATATTCCCGATATGGGTGCCGAAGGTGTGAATGAGTTTATCAAACATTTTTATCCTCAGATTAATAAAAGAGCATTGATGGTTGACGTTCGTGGAAATGGTGGCGCCAAT
>JAJRWN010000028.1 GCA_024276745.1 Bacteroidota bacterium | reverse complement strand
AGTTTTCCATCCGGATGAATGGATATGGCAATAATATCTTCGAAATAATAAGTGGTTGATAATTCGTTTCCGGGACTTCCATAGGGCGTATAAAGAATGCCTACAGCACGGGTTCGGATGGTTTTATGATAACTTTCTGCTACCATAAGCACTCCACCGTCTTTTCTGAATATTATTTTATCAATCACAAAATAATACAAACGTTCGTTACTTTTTTCGCGTGTATTTCCGGTAACTTTACTGATAAATGTAGCGTCAAATTTGTTATAGTTTTCTTGAGTAGTTTTTGTATTCAGGTCGATAGAATAAAAGTAAACTCCTTCGGCTGAAGATTCTTTGCGATAATCCGTAGCATAAAAAGCCACAGCAGCCAAATGATTGTTCACATTGTCGATACCGAATGTTGCATTGTTGAAGAATTTGCCGTTGGACAGTATAGTATATTCATTGCTTATCCGGAAATCATTATCAGCACTGAGAATAAAATATTTGTCTGAAAACGCCCGGTGATTATTGTCTTTATAATGATTGACTATTACAAAAAGACGACCGTCATCACTTATTTTCAGATCGTAAAATGCGTAGTTGTTATCGCTGCTTTTTACGCTGATTGTATCCTTTATAACCCTATTCATAGAGGCATCGAGGATTATATAATGGAGTGTTTGTGGCATATTGATTTTCCTTTTTACGAAATAAACTACCGTCCATAATTTGTTTTCTGATTGTTCTAAAGACAAGATTGGAAAAGATTCGCCAAAACTTTTACTAAAGCTGTCGATAAGCATTAGTGAATCTAATTGCATATCCAAATTGAAGCGTGAAAGTCTAAGATACCTGACAGATTTTTTTCTTTCGGTATAGAAAAAATTGATAGCGCTATCTTGCATTGTTACCCGAAGCGGAACTTGCTTTTTACTGATAAAGGGTATTCTTTTTTTCCATGTGACCCCCATTTGGGCATTAAAAGTGAGTATAAAATGATCATCACGGTCATACTCATGGATATAAATCAAATTATTGGCCTTACCCATTATTTGAACATTGTCAGATCGAATGGAGAAACGTTTTGGCTGAGAGCGTTTTATTTGCTGAGCATGAGCCTGCATTGAGCTTAAAAGAATAAAAAGAAATATGCTAAATAATCTATACATATTTAAATATTAAAGCAGGTAATTGGGCATAACTTAATCAGGAATCTGTTTAGGATCCATGGCATCGCTCAAGCCTTCTCCAATGAGGTTAAAAATAGTAATGGTTAGAAAGATAGCCAAACCCGGAAACAATGCCAACCACCAGGCAGATAAATTCCGGCTTCCTTCGTTGAGTAATCTTCCCCATGTAGGCACTTCCGGTGCAGTGCCCAGCCCAATAAACGATAAAAAAGCTTCGATTAATATAGCCGAAGCAATACCGAAAGCAATGGCCACAATTACCGGTGGCAATGCATTAGGGAGCGCATGTTTTAACAAAGTTCTTCGATGACTGTATCCGAGAGATTGTGCTGCTTCGATATATTCCAGTTTTTTAATCTTCAGCAATTCAGCTCTTACAAAGCGGGCTATTCCGGTCCAGCGTGTAAAACCAATGACCACCATTACCCAAAAAATAGAGCCCTGACCGGTTGCGGCAAGCACCATTACGATTAAAAAAATAACCGGTATACTTACAATTACTTCTATTAATCTGGATACTGTAATATCAACCGGTAATTGAATCTTCTTTTGCAGAAATGCATTTTTGCGAAAAGCGAATGCAAGCAAATTGGCTGCAAGCATGATCAGCGAAAAGATAAGCATACTCAGCAAAACCTGAACAATCAGGGAGAATAAAGAATGAGTAGCTGCATCCTGTATGCTAATTGCTCTGACTTTGAAGGCATAAAACCAGGCCACAAAAAGGAAGAGCAGATTAAGCCACAAGCGTATCCGGGATAATTGTAGTTTATCGTCACCATAATAGCCGGCCAGAGAACCCATCAATAAGCCGATAAGTGCAGCTACAGCCATAGCCAGTACACCTATTGACAAATCAATTCTGCTGGCATGAATAATGGCAGAAGTCATATCTACACCTACTTCGTTGGTTCCCATCACATGGCGCCATCGCCATGATTTTATTATTTGATTAGCTCCCGGGCTTACATTGATATTTATTTTGTCTTGTTCGCGGGGTCCGTATGGAATGGGTGGCCATACTACATAGTCGTATGGCAGCGATTTCCAATTTACACTTCTCAAATCTTCCGGCCATTTTGACCACCCTGCCTGTACCATATAGGATTTAACAATAGGGAAAATAGTACGTCCATGATAGCGGGCAATAAGCGGTTTGTCGTTGGCAATAAAATCGGCAAATACATAGAAAAGCAGGAAAAAGGCCAGCAGGCATGCCGAATAAAAAGCTCTTTTATTGGTTCTAAAGCGTTTGAACACCATTTTCCGGTAAGACCATTGACTTTTGCCGGTAGAAAATTGATATGCTTCTTCGATCTTCATGAGTGTGCTTTATTGCTGTTAAAGGTAATGCGTGGGTCTGCCACGGCATAAAGGATATCGGCTACCAAAAAACCAATCATGGTCATCACAGAAGCAAGCATAACGGTGGTATAAACAACCGGATAGTTTCGATCGTTGAGGGCATTGAGGGTAAGATGCCCCATACCGGGTATCGAAAAAACAGTTTCTACAATAAATGAACCGGTGATAGCATAAGGAAAGACATTGGCAAAAAGGGTTATGATTGGTAATAAAGCATTTTTAAACCCATGTTTCCAAATCACCCGGAATTCAGTCAATCCTTTAGCTCTTGCTGTTCTGATATAATCTTGATACATCACATTGAGTATGCTGGCTCTGGTTTGTCTTGACAAGAAAGCGAAAGTGGGATAGGTAAGGCAAATCAAGGGTAATACAAGATGAGATAACCTGACTGAAAATATTTGCCAAAACCCCATGCTTGCATTTACTTCGCCTACTCCATAGGGCGGAAACCAATTTAGAAAATCGCCACCGCCAAAAAAAACAATCAGCATAATACCTACCCAAAAGGAGGGTAAAGAATAGAGCATAAATAAAATGGTATTTACGCCCTGATCGAACCAACTACCCCGGTGTACAGCCGAGTAAATACCTAAGGGAATAGCAATCAGATAGGTAATGAAAATAGCAAGCAGGCTCAACATCAAGGTCCACTTTACCGCTTCCCGTATTTCTGTAGATACAGGCCTTTGTGTTTTATACGATATACCAAAATCACCTCTGATAAAGCCACGGTTTTTCTGCCCATCTCCAAAAAGCCAACGATGATATTGATTGGCTGTGCCGTAAATATGAATCGTGGGCAAATAGTTTTTCCATTTTGTAGCTTTTGCGCTAAGCTGATGAAAATCTTGAATGCTTTGTTTGGTGCGGTATTCAATCGGTTTCAAAGCAGTGTTAGAATGGGCAAGGAGCAATAATTTATGCAAGGTATTTTGTGTTTCCCCGGCATCGTATTGTTTGAGCAAGCGGCTGCAACAATTGCGTGCTTCAATAAGTATATTTTTGTTTGAAGTGTCGGCTTCCATGGCCAAAGCCATATTTTCAAGCCTTTGCAAATCATGGTAGTAAACCGATATTTCTTTCCAATTGCCATATTGATTCAGTAGATGATTTAGCATTGATTTGTCAGAAGTATTTGATATGGCAAAGAAAGTATCGGGTTTGGCAAGTGTAGAAATTGAAAAATAAAATAGGGGTAAATCAAGGCCAAGCTCTTGTCTTTTTTCCCGATATGCTTTGCGTCCGGCCATCCGGCCTGAATAATTTTCCAAACCTCCTTTGAAGCTCAACATATTTTTTACAGGATCTCCCGGTGTATGGGTACTGATGTAAAAGGTGATAAGCGAAATAGCAAAGAAAGCAGGGATAAAAATAAGTAGCCGTTTGACAATATATTTTAGCATGAATAGCCCTTTCTATATTAGGTTACATCAATTTTTATTTAGATACTTCGCTAAGCTTAAAACCGGGTATCCAATAGCCGGGCATATAGCCTGAAATATGTGTGTTTTCGAAGCGTTTGTGAACTGCAATCCGGTTCATAGGTGCCCATAGGAAAATATAAGAAATGGTATGATGAAGCATTACTTGAAACTGGCGTACCAAATCAGCTCTTTGATCATTGTCAATGGTGCGGTTTATTTTATCGATTAATGCATCAGATTCGGCATTTCCGAAATAAGTATAATTGGAACCACCGTTTGAAGATGAAGTATAATAAATTTGCTTGTAATCTTCGGGAGCAGGTTCACCACCCCATACTCCGTAATACATTTCGAAATCGTGATCGGCTAGTTTATCGAGATATATGCTCCAGTCGATATTATTAAGTTCGAGTTCTATACCGGCTTGTTTAAATGATTCTTGTAATATTAATCCGATTTTTTCTCTTTCGCTATTACCGGTATTATACATATAACTAAGCTTAAAGGGTACATTTTCTCCATCAATTTCTCTATCAAGCACATTGTCACCATCCGAATCAATCCATCCTGCTTCGGCAAGCAAAGTTTTTGCTTTTTCAAGGTTATATTGATAGAGTTTAATGGTATCGTTATAGAATTTTTCCATTAAAGGATGTACCGGTCCTACTACTCTTTCGCCAAATCCGGAAAGCACATCTTTCATTAAGCGGTCATAATCTACCAAACAAGCTAGTGCTTCGCGTGTTTTCTGATTGCTTAGTTTTGGATTATGCAAATTGAGGCCGATGTAAGAAAAGGCAAAAAAGGGTGCTTCAAACAGGTTGAAGTGTTTTTTTAATTTTTTATTATTCATCAAATCATTTTTGTATGCGTTGGCTTTTATTGAGCGCATCACATCAATTTGTTCGCCTTTCAGTGCGGTTATGGCAGCCGTTTGATCGTTGATGATTTCGTAGGTAATAATTTCAGGATAAGCTTCAAAATATTCATTACCATCTTCATGAATTTGATCACCCCACCAGGTTTTTTTTCGTATCAGCCTAAGTCTTTGTCCACTTTGCCAGCTTTTTAAAGCATAGGGTCCTGAGCCCGATATGCCTATGCTGTCGTGATTGTGTAAGGGAGAGTTGAAAGCTTCGGCAAATTTTAATATATCCGGATTTTTTTCCAGCTCTTTATTGTATTTTAGTTCGGTGTAGGAGTAGTCATTCAATAATCCGTCAGGATCGAATACGTAACCGGGAATAATCCATACTTCATGGCCTGCCGAATATTCAGCACGCATATTTACCTGATTACAAAGTATGGTGAATTTTAAAGGATCATCATAAAGCTGAAATCCTTCAACAAAATCGAGGTATGGTTTTAAAGCCTGGTCGTTGACGTGCGGGCATATCAATGCT
>JAJRWN010000027.1 GCA_024276745.1 Bacteroidota bacterium | reverse complement strand
GTCATTTTTATCAGTCCGCATCGTTGCATACTGCTTTCCAAACCGGGTAAAGGATACTCGGGTAATTCGGATATAATTGATTCAATTTGTTTCCATTCAGATGCTATGGCCTTGTTATCAATGGAATAGGAGTCCGGTGGACCGGTTTTTTTAACTTTTGGCAATAGACCGGTATCGGGATCAAAATCAGGAGATTTATAGGGCTCAAAGAATACCTTTAAAGGTATTTCATCCTGATCAATATTTCCTTGTAAGAGGGTGGATTGAAAACCGGCTTCTTCCAGCATTTCTTTAAGCAATATCGCTTTTTCCATGGGACTTCCGCATCCACAGCGAATCAGTCCTTCGCTACCCCAACGCATATATTTATTTGCCCCCTGAGGATATGGTATTGTTGCTATCTGATCTCTGACGAAACTAAAGATTTGATTGATATCTTTAGATTGAACTACTTCATTTTTCCGGCTGATTAAATGATCGGGGCTTCGTTTTAAGGCTTCTGACAGAGCAGCCCATATATCTTCAGGTGTCTCTCCTTTATTGCAGGATACCAATGCCGGCAGATAACCCATCAGTGGTAATAATCCCGGATATAGTGCCGTTAATCGAATAAATTCTCTCCTTCTCAATGTATGGCGATTGCCAGTTTGTTCCATAGGACTTTATTTATCATTGCATCCGTTTCCGAAAGACATAAAAAAAATCAGTAAAATCATTATTTATTGGAGTCGATTGTTTTTTATAGGATAATATCAAATATATGTATCCGGTAATGAAAAATATATCTGCGCTTGTTATTTAGATACTATCTGCTTGTGAAACCGGTATGTTTTGTAATTTCAGATGATTGATTGTAGCAAAAGAATCTTGAGCTAAGTTAAAATTATTTCTGAGTTTTAATTCCACATTCATCATATTTCGACTTACCGAATCAATATGATTGATTTGATCTTCCGTAACAGAATCAGCAGCTTGCAACAAAAGGTCAACTATTTCGCCATATTCCTGCAAGATGGTTTCGGAATAAAAAGTAAAAAGTTTTTTGGTGGCCTGCCAATAACTGCGATATTTTCCGTTTTGTGGAAGCGTATCAATAGATGCCATACTGTTTTTACAGGTTTTGCTCAGTTTATCATATTCAATATCAATAGCGTTCGTATCGTAAACCCGGACAGCTTCCATGAATTGTGAAAGATTATTGTATAATGTAAATTGCAGTTGAACAATTTGATTATTAAAAGCCTCCGGTGATTGGTTTTTTGATTTTTGGTTTTGATTTTCAGTGCATGAAGCCATCCCTACGGTTGCCATCAAGATAAAAGTCAAATGTTTTAGCTGATACTTCATAAAGATGCAGTTTTGTTGATGTCAATTTTAATAAATTTGAGCTTTATATACCGCAAATGAACGATAAAAAAATTATCATAACCGGTGCGGCCGGTTTTATAGGCTCTTGTTTGGTGGCTTATTTAAACGATGCCGCATATCAGAATTTGGTGATTGCCGATGATTTCTCGAGAACAGATAAAAAGCCAAATTGGGCGCAAAAGCATTTCAGCGACCGGATTGATCGAAACGATTTGCCTGCCTGGATTGAAAATCATGCCGGTAATATTGAATTTATTTTTCACCTCGGTGCCCGTACCGATACCACCGAAACGGATGAAGCTTTGTTTAATCGCATGAATCTGGATTATACAAAAAGTATATGGAAACTGTGTGTTGCACATCATATTCCTTTGGTATATGCCTCTTCGGCAGCAACTTATGGTGACGGTGCTTTTGGCTATTCGGATGATGAAGCTGTTATCCCTAAGCTTAAACCTCTCAATGCTTACGGCCGTTCGAAGCAAGCTTTCGATTTGTGGGCATTAGCTCAGCATGAAAAACCTCCGTTCTGGGCAGGTTTAAAATTTTTTAATGTCTTCGGTCCCAACGAATACCACAAAGGGCGTATGGCATCGGTTATTTTTCATGCTTTCAAGCAGATTCAGCAACAAGGCTATGTCAATCTTTTTAAATCGCACCGGCCTGATTATGCCGATGGTGAGCAGAGTCGTGATTTTGTGTATGTAATGGATGTTGTCAAAGTGTGTTTTTGGCTATTCCAGCATCAGCAAACGGTTTTACCGGGTATTTATAATCTGGGTAGTGGAATGGCAAGAAGTTTTAATGATTTGGCACGCTCTGTTTTCTCGGCTTTAGGTCAAAAACCTGATATCCGATTTATCGATACCCCCGAAGATATCCGTGCTTCTTACCAATATTATTCTTGCGCCTCGATGGAGAAATTAAAGCATGCGGGTTATAGCGATTCATTTAGTAGTTTGGAAGAGGCTGCCAAAGAATATGTGCAGCACTTTCTTCAAAAAGGAATCCGCTATTAATTTTCGCTCATCAATTGAGCCACCAATGCCGGCAGGCCCTCGCTGGCTTTTGCTTCGATGAAGGTAAATCCTTTTCCTTTTGCTTCGGCAGGGATATCGGGATTAACAAAATACTTTGGAATTCCAAGAGCTGTTATTTCACTCAAACCGGCTGCCGGATAAACCGAAAGGGAAGTGCCTACTACAATCAGGATATCGGCCCGCGAGCAATATTCTGCCGCCTGATTTAAAAGCGGAACCGCTTCACCAAACCAAACGATATGGGGGCGCAACTGAGCTCCTTTTTCACATACATCTCCCAGTTTCAGGTCTTTTTTCCAGGGATAAATCAGCGATGCATCCAGGGTACTTCTCACTTTCAACAATTCGCCATGCAGATGAAGAACCTGTGAAGAACCGGCTCTTTCGTGCAAATCATCTACATTTTGGGTGATAATCTGCACCTTATATTTTTTCTCTAAAGCGGCAAGCGATAGATGGGCATTGTTGGGTTCAACCTCTTGCAGAAATTTTCTTCTTTCATTGTAAAAATCAAGTACTAATTGTGGATTTTTTTCAAAGGCTTCCGGGGTGGCTACATCCTCCACCCTGTGTTTGTTCCATAATCCACCCTGCCCCCGGAAAGTATCCAATCCGCTTTCGGCACTGATGCCTGCCCCGCTGAGCACAACCATAAATTCAGGCATCTTCGAAACGTTTGAAAGCCTGAGCAAGGGAATGGATAATATCGCTGGCAATAAGGCTGTCCATGCCCAGTTCCGCTGCAGCAAGATCACCGGCATGACCATGCAGATAAACACCCAATGTAGCCGCATGCTCCGGTGTATAGCCCTGGGCAAGTAAACTCGTAATGACACCTGTAAGGGTGTCGCCACTACCGGCTGTGGCCATACCCGGGTTACCGCTTGGATTGAAATAGGCCTTTCCGTCAGGAAGGGTTGTGCATGTGTAAGCTCCTTTCAGCACAAGAATAAGATGATATTTTTTTGAAAATGCCTTTTGAATGGATAAGCGTTCAAAACCATTGCTCCAAGTGCCTGCCAGACGTTTGAATTCGCCCGGATGTGGGGTTAAAATACTATCCGGTGGGATATCCTTAAGGCGGTCTTGATGCATGGCAAGTATATTCAAAGCATCGGCATCAATCACCATGGGTTTATGCAGGGTTTTTAATAAATCCAAAAAGGCTTCTGCTGTTGTATTTTTTGTACCCATGCCGGGGCCGGCTCCAATACTATACATATCGCTGTTGCCGGTTTCAATTTTATCTAAATATTCTTCACCGGCTGCTTTCAAAAGCATGGCTTCGGGTATGCTTTTTTGCAAAATCAGGTTTCCACATGCAGGAGCCATTACGCTAAGCAATCCGCAACCACTTCTTAAGCAGGCTTTGGCTGCCAGTACCATGGCACCCATTTTTCCATAACTTCCTCCGATAAGCAAACTGTGACCTCGTGTTCCTTTATGTTCAAAACGGCTTCGCGAACGGTATGCAGCGTGTAATTCTTCAAAAGTAAGCAGGTAATTTTCAGTGGTTAATGCTTCAAGAGCTTCGCGGCTCAAACCAATATCAATAATATGCCAATGGCCAAGGGCCTGATGATTTTCGGGAAAAAAGAAAGATAGTTTTGGCAGCTGGAATGTAGCCGTATGATAAGCCCGGACAAAAGGACCCGGTGTTGCTTGATCGGCAAATAATCCGGAGGGGATATCAATGGCAATAATTTTGGCACCTGAAGCATTCATTCCCTCAATGATGGCAGCTCCAAGACCTGTTACCGGCCGGCTGAGACCGGAACCCCATAGCGCATCAATCAAGATATCATGAGATGAGAATGACTGAAAATGCTCGCCCTCGTGCAAGTATTCTATATCGGCTTTGCCTTGCTGTTCGAGTCGTTGCAGGTTGATTGCACAATCCTGAGAATAATGAGAAGCATAATGAACCATGCTTACCCGTACTTTTTTATCCTTGCCGGCCAGCAGCCGTGCGGCTACAAGTCCGTCTCCTCCGTTATTACCCATGCCGGCCAATATATGAAAGCGGTTTTGTTCCGGAAATGTTTGTAATAACCATGCAGTAAATCGTGAGGCTGCCCGTTCCATTAAATCGATAGAGCTGATAGGCTCGCGCGCTATGCTTTGCTGATCGAGCAGACGAATGGCCGGTGCCGGTAAAATTTTCATATCTCTAAAAACCGAAATTAAAGGATTCTTTTGATGATGCGGAGTTTGTGGGTATATTTTCTTAATCCTTCGTTGTAAATGCCATAATGATCGAACTTGTCGATGCGCACGCGGCCATAGGCGTGTAGAATTTTTCCTGCTCCGAGCAATAAGCCTACATGAGCAATTTGCCCTTCTTTGTTATCGAAGAAGGCCATGTCGCCCAGGCTGGCTTCTCCGTTGAAACTGATGCTTTGTCCCTGTTCGGCTTGTTGGTAAGCATCGCGGGGCAGGGCAATACCGATGGCTTTAAACAGCACTTGCATGAGGCCGCTGCAGTCGATGCCGAAAGGACTGCGGCCTCCCCAGAGATAGGGGGCATTGATGAATTTATTGGCCAGCTTTTGCAGTAGTTGTTTTTTATCAAAATGATTGTGGGCCGGGTTATGTGCCTGTCCGTTGTAGAGGAAAGTCCGTTTTCCGATTTTAAAATTCATACCGTCAAAATAGGGGAGGGTGCTGCCGAAAAGCACCGGTATTTTTTCATCGCGGCTGATGACGGTTTGTGCCAGCTCAAGACTGACCGCCAAATGATTCTTTGCTTCTTTTAGCCATGAATGACTGACCGCTTCCATTTGTTTTTCATCTATCCAGCCTTCATAGTGGTCGTAATCGGTTTTTATTTGAACCCATTGCCGGTCTTTGTTTATAATTTCAAAAGATTCGCCAAACAATAACTGAGTAAGTACTTCAGCGGCATCGCTGCTTGTTTTGCGAACCGCTACCAAACTTAAAGTACAAATGCCTTTATCCACTTTTTATGCTTATGGCTTAAAATTGAACATTATGATTTTTATACCCGGTGCTGCTTTTCACAAAGATAGTTTC
>JAJRWN010000026.1 GCA_024276745.1 Bacteroidota bacterium | reverse complement strand
GCCTGGCGCAATACACAAAGCGCTTTGCCTTTGGCGGCTCCTTTGAGTTTTTATCATCCTGATAATGAAAAATGTGCATCGATTGAAAATGAATATTACTGGGGTAAAGAAATGCTGATTGCTCCGGTACTGGAAAAGGGATTGACATCAAGAAGCATTTATCTGCCCCAAGGACAATGGGTTGACTTCAATAGCGATCAAATATATGCAGGCAATCAAACGATTTCTTATCCTTTGAACATAGAGAATATCCCTGTTTTTATAAAATCCGGTTCTTTTATTCCAATGAGCGAAGCCATCCTTAGCACCCGAGATTATAAACCCGGAATAATTAATCTGCATTATTATCCGTCAAAAAGCGATACCGCAGATTTTATTATGTATGAAGATGACGGGATTACGAATAAAAGCTGGATAAACGGAGCCAACGAACAACTTCATTTTGTGGGCTTGCCACTGCAAGATGGCAGCGCAACAATCATGCTTCATCGCAATGGCGGGGCTTATAAGGGAATGCCTTCTGTTCGTACAATGTCCCTGATTGTGCATACACTGAAAGCCATTCCTGAAAAGATTGAGATTAACGGACAAAATGTAACAGTGTATGCCGGTGATGCACCGGATGTGTTTCCGGCCGCTCATTGGGATGCCGGTAAACAATTGTTGTATATCTCCTGGTTATGGGATCATGCTCCGGTTCGTATCTTCTTTCACTAATATGCCGGAGATTTATTAAATTCCCTGCTCTTTAAGAAAAAATACAGCAGGATGGCAGAGCACAAACCCCATTTAAGTTTTTGGCAGATATGGAATATGAGTTTTGGTTTTTTGGGCATACAGTTTGGCTTTGCCCTGCAAAATGCCAATGTAAGCCGGATTTTTGAAACCCTTGGTGCCAGCCTCGACAGTATTCCTATCCTTTGGATTGCCGCTCCGGTGACCGGATTAATTGTGCAACCTATCATTGGGCATATGAGTGATCATACCTGGGGGCGTTTTGGCAGAAGAAGACCTTACTTCCTCGGTGGGGCTGTTATGGCATCTTGTGCGCTGTTTATTATGCCTAATTCACCGGTGCTTTGGATGGCTGCCGGTATGCTTTGGATTATGGATGCTTCCATTAATATTTCTATGGAACCTTTCCGTGCTTTTGTGGCCGATATGTTGCCGGGCGATCAGCGAACAGCCGGTTTTGCCATGCAGAGCTTTTTTATTGGTACCGGTGCAGTCGTTGCTTCTGCGCTACCCTATATGCTTACTAATTGGTTCAATGTTCCCAATACAGCTCCGGAAGGGCAGATTCCTCTATCTGTGAAATACGCTTTTTATATCGGGGGGGCTGTCTTTATTCTTGCCGTTCTTTGGACCGTTTGGAGAACAAAAGAATATACACCGGAAGAATTAGACGCACATGCCAAAGCCGAACATCCCGATTGGCCCGGTGATGAACAAAATACACGCTATCATGACCCTCGAACAAGCTTTTATTGGGGGGGAGCTTTGGTATTGACAGGTGCCGCTGTTTCCTATTGGTTTTACCGGCAAAACTGGGATCAAACCTTGTTTATTTTATCCGGAGGTATTGCCGTTTTTGGTTTGGTGCGGATGACGGCTGCTTTCTTTTTGCAATCAGGCAATAAAAACGGATTGGTTGAAGTAGTCAACGATTTGCTGAATATGCCCAAAACCATGGCTCAACTGGCAATCGTTCAGTTCTTTGCCTGGTTTGCTTTGTTTGCCATGTGGATTTATACTACTGCCGGAGTGACCAGCCATATTTACGGTACCAGTGATACGACTTCTGCACTGTTTAACAAAGGAGCCGATTGGGTAGGTATTTTGTTTGCCGCCTACAACGGATTTGCCGCTTTGCTAGCCTTCCTCTTACCGCTATTTGCAAAAAAGACAAGCCGGAAATTTGTACACTTTGTTTGCCTGACTGCCGGTGGTTTAGGGCTTTCCAGTATGTATCTGATTCACGATCCAAATTGGCTATTGCTATCTATGCTTGGCGTTGGTATTGCCTGGGCGAGTATCCTCTCCATGCCTTATGCCATTTTATCCGGTGCTTTACCGGTACACAAAATGGGCGTTTATATGGGGATTTTTAATTTCTTTATCGTGATTCCTCAAATCGTTGCGGCCAGTTTGTTAGGTTTTTTTGTAAACCATCTCTTAGGCGGTGAAGCTATCCTTGCCCTGGTGCTCGGAGGTGCTTCCATGATGCTTTCCGGTATACTGGTCTTATTTGTTCAGGATAAATATTGATTATTTACTCAAATCAATAATCAATGCCGATTTGGCTTGCAGGGTAAAGGTGCCCAGATTAGTGATTTTTTTCCCGCTTATTACATCAGTACCCGTAAGATATCCCGAAAGCCGTTCGCCCAAAGGTGAAGCATCCAGATATTTTACTTTATCATTTGAGTTGAGGGCCACCATTACTGCATGATTATCGGTGTATCGGAAATATACATACACTCCGTCATCCGGCACATATTGCATCAGTTTACCTTTTTCGATAGCCGGGTTTGATTTTCGCCATTGGGCTAAAGTGCGGATATAATTAAAAGCTTCATTCTCTTCGGCAGACCTACCGGATGCATTAAATTTATTTGATTTATCTTTTTTCCATCCTCCGGGGAAATCCGATCTTACCAGGCCATCCGGATTACTAAAGCCTTTCATCAATATTTCGGTGCCGTAATACAGGCAGGGAATACCCCGCATAGTCATCAGCAGGGCGATACCCATTTTGAATTTATCCATATCCCCGTCCACAACGGAGAAAAAACGGCTGGCATCATGATTATCAAGAAAAATAACATTGTGTGAAGCATCACCGGAAAGATAATCGGCTACGAGGGTATAGTAGATACGAGACCAGCCTTCGGTCCAGCCGTAGGGCTCATTTAATGCTTTGGTAATGGCAAAATATAATTGAAAATCAGCCAGACCGGGTAATTTGCTGTTGAAAGTGGTTTTCAGACCATTGTTGCCATGAAAATAAGATTGAATCTGCACTCCGTTGACCCAGGTCTCGGCAAAAGAAAAAAGTTTGGGATATTCTTTCAGGATTTCTGTACTCCATTTCTGCAGAAATTTAGGATCAGAATAAGCATAAGTATCCAACCGGAATGCATCAACACCGGCATATTCTATCCACCAGATATTATTTTGAATCAGGTAATTGGCGAGATATGGATTCGATTGATC
This sequence comes from Bacteroidota bacterium, assembly GCA_024276745.1. GTDB lineage: Bacteria > Bacteroidota > Bacteroidia > Chitinophagales > S012-47 > JAJRWN01. The sequence goes on along the minus strand of JAJRWN010000026.1, from coordinate 3,462 downwards.
AAGATCGGGCATAGCTTTTACAAACCAACCTTCATTAAATTTTTTCTTATCGTATTGGCTGGCATGAGGGTCCATCATAACGCTGGCTCGATAATTTGATTTTGTAAAATAAGCGTGCTCATGTACCCATTTCGGGCCGGGCAGGTCTTTGATAAACCAATGTTCGGCACCTACATGATTATGCACCACGTCCATCACCAGTTTCATCCCTTTTCCATGCAAATCAGCAGCCAGTTTTTTATAGGTTTTATTGTCGCCCAAACGGGGATCTACTTTATATAAATCGGTGGCTGCATAGCCATGATAGGAAGTGCGTGGCATATCGTTTTCAAGCACCGGATTAAGCCATAAAGCAGTAACACCCAAATCCTGTAAATAATCCAACTTATCGATAATGCCTTCCAGATCACCACCGTGGCGATCGTACATCGAATCGCGGTTGATATCTGTCTCACGCATTCCTTTCACCACATCATTGCGCTTGTTTCCGTTAGCAAAACGGTCGGGCATGATTAAATAGATCAAATCGTTGGGTTTCAATCCCATATTGGCATGTAAGGATGCATCGCGTTGGAGAATAGGGTAGCTGTAATCCGTTTCATGTCCTGCTTTGAAAAAACGGAAACTTATATTTCCTGCCGGACAAGCATCCATAAAATATAAATCGACAAACAAATAGTTAGGATTAGGCATTTTGTGCACTTGTGACAGCCGGACGCCCGGATAATCAAGGATCAGTGAGTCCATACTGCCGATATCTTCACCATAAAACATCACTTGCAGAAAAGGCCGGTTCATGCCGGACCACCAGTTTGGAGGCTCCACGCGGTCGAAGTGTAGCGTTTGACCCTGAAGGGTAAATATTGACAGACAAAAAAGGAGTGCTGTGCAGCTGTTTTTGAATTTCATTTTGATTGAGTTATTAGAGGGCAAATCTACCAAAATCAGAACAGATACTTTTTCAAGAATATTATTTTGTTCTTGTTTTGGTATTGGAATATTTTATTTTTCTGACAAAATAGTTGTCAAATAATTTGCATTTGTCAATTTATATTTATACCTTGCCATATTGTTCTACCTTATTCTTTAACCCTTCAAAGCAAATAATCATGAAAAGATTTCGTAAATCATTGATTGACAGCCCCCCCCCCGAGTACTCGGGGTAAGGTATTATTCTAATGCTTTAAAAATTATTTTGTTAATATTAATGTCGGTAACAACAAATAGCTGCCTTTATGCACAGGTTTGGGTACAGTTTGGACAGAATTATTTACCTACTTCCAGTTTTATTAATAATCAAGATACATTTATTGTTGGGGATGCGCAGATTAATGATACTTTGAGTAATTATAGTATTACTTCTTTCCAATACGCTTGTCCTTATATTGCAGCAAAACAAGATACAATTCTTGATGTTTTTAAAACTGTTTTCAAGATAACCTGTAGTGGTAATGAAGATTCCTTAATAGCTGCACTAGATGCGATTGATTCTAATAAAATAATTCGGGTGAACCATCCGACACCAGTTTTTCAGTTATCTACTACTCCTAATGATTATGGTAAGATTAGTGGACAGCAAAACCTGGATGCAATGAATGTTAAGAACGCGTGGGATATCAGTACCGGTGATCCGAATGTAGTTATTGCAATTGTCGAATTCAATGAAACTTCAGGTGCTGGTTTTAGAATTTCACATGAAGAGTTCACAAATAGTGATCAAACTCATCAATATGTTTATATCGATCCATCTGTTAATACTAATCCGACAGATGCTCATGGTACTAAAGTGGCCTGCATCGCTGCAGGAGCAACAAATAATGACAAAGGATTAGCAGCAATAGGTTATCATTGTAAACTTGCATTATATCAATTTGGTAATACTGAGTCAGGGTATGATTATATGGTTAAAGCTGTTGATAATGGTGCCCGAGTTATTAATTGTAGTTGGGGTTCGGGATCAACTGGTAACTTTCCTGATTTAGTTGATTCAGCACTTAATTACATTAAATATAAAGGAGCAATTGTTATTGCGGCCGCAGGTAATGGGAATGATGGTAATCACATAAATGGCGGACCTCATGTAGGATTTCCTTTAATAGGGTACTCAAATGTCTGGGGAAACGGATATATTTATCCTGCTTCTTACAAAAATACCATATCGGTTACAAGTACAAATTCTGATAAATTGTATTATCAGGGTACTACTAACGCCACTCATAATGACAAGGTGGATGTTGCGGCCGTGGGTTTTAATCAACCTGTTGTAAATACCCATAATGATTCTGATTATTTCCTTGGTGGTGGTTGGGGTACCTCCTTTGCTGCACCCCATGTCAGCGGTGCGGTCGGTTTAATGCTTTCGGTCAATCCCTGTCTTCAACTCGATGATATACGTGGAATTCTGCACACAAGTGCACAGGATATTAGTGGTATTGGAAACAATGGTCCATACTATGCGGTGCATCATGCCGGATTAATGGATGTACATGCTGCACTGGTAATGGCAAGAGACGGCATATCCTTTTATGTGAAAGATGGCGACAATCTGGAGTGGACAAATAGTCGCATATACCATGGTGATATTATAGTTGAAAGTGGAGGAGTGCTTACAATCAAATCAACAATCTATTTCTCAGATAATGCCAGGATTATTGTTCAACGTGGCGGTAAATTAATTGTAGATGGTGCTTTATTAACATCTATAGGAGATGAAATTCCTTATGCTTCAACAGCTCAGTGCGGAAACTTATTTCAATGGCAGGGCATCCGGGTGCAGGGAAACCCCAATTTGCCCAACCCGACTCTAAGCTCTATTATGGCCGGTAACTATCCTGCAAACAGTTCTGACCATGGTGTCGTAATTATTAAAAACAATGCGACCATCGAAAATGCCTATATTGGTGTTTGGAATACCGATAAAGCATGGCCAAATAATAATTATGGCGGTATCATTATAGCCCAAAATTCAGATTTTATTAATTGTAGAACAGGCATTGGTTTTATGAAGTATCAATACGATAATGTTTCCCATATCAACAATTGTAATTTCAAAACAACTACAAAGTCGTTCACAGGATACGATTTCATGCCTTATGCAGGTATCACTTTATGGGATGTAAAAGGCATCTCAATCGTAGGATGTATCTTTGAAAATCAAATTCCTGCTTCCTATAATGCCGATGAATTGGGCAGTGGTATCATCAGCATTGATGCCGGATACGAAGTGGAAGGAAGCCAATCAGGTCCTCCGGGCGGACCCTATACATGGAATTATGGATCATTTCACAATTTGACTCGAGGTGTTGATGTGGAAAGCATCAGCAACCCACTCTCACAGGTCTTAGTCTATCATCAGGATTTCAATACTGTTTATGAAGGGGTATTGATGCGCAACTCTTTATTTGATGAAGTGAGGGAAAACACATTCAATGTGCCGGCTTTATCGCAACTACCCAATACCCT